>WREB01000168.1 GCA_009779525.1 Defluviitaleaceae bacterium | reverse complement strand
TATCCAAAGGATCGCGGTCATCGCGAGGTAGACGATCGGGGCGGTGATTATGACGCTGTCGAAACGGTCGAGCACCCCGCCGTGCCCCGGGAATATCTTACCGAAATCCTTGATTCCGGTGTGGCGCTTGAGCGCCGAGGCGGTCATGTCGCCGATGATCGAGAACGCCGCGCCGCAGACCGATATGATCGCCGCGTTTAAGGCGATCTGTATGTCCGTGAAATTTAGCACGCGCGAGACGAAAATCCCGTATAGCCACCCGACAAGCGCGGCGCCCGCGACTCCCCCGATTATCCCCTCGAGCGTCTTGCTCGGGCTAGGCGTATCCTTGAGCTTGTACCGCCCGAACGCTTTTCCGGTAAGGTACGCGAACGTGTCGCAGCCGAAGGAGCTGGTAAACACCAGCCATACGTAGTAGCGCCCGTATTCGTGCTCGCGGATCAGGTATATGAACGAAAGCAGGAACGAAACGTAAAAGAAGCCGTAAATTGTCATTATGCTTTCTTGCAGCGGTATCTGCTTATAAAAGAGCACGAGGCACGCCTGCACGGCGATGATTAGGAGGGTCAGCTCGATCAAAAGCCAGGAGCTCACCCCGATGTACGCGGTCGACGCGTAGTAGACGATCGTGAAAACGTACCCGACCAGATGGATGGCGCGGTTTTTTTTCGAAAACGCGAGATAGAGCTCGCGCAGCCCGACGACCGAAAGGAACGTGAGCAAGAGCGCGAGCGGCGTCCCGCCGAAGTTGACGACGAGCACGAGCAGCGGAAGCCCTATTACCGATGTGACGACGCGTTTAAACATTTAATGCAATCCCCGCCCGCGCGCATGCGATCCATAATTTACGGGCGCGAGCCGAAACGGCGCTCGCGCCCGTTAAACCATTCCAGCGCCCTGTTGAAATCATTTATCTCGAAATCCGGCCAATACTTGTCGAGCACGTAGATTTCGGAGTAGGCGAGCTGCCAGAGCAAAAAATTGCTGAGGCGCATCTCGCCGCCCGTCTTTATCAACAGCTCGGGGTCGGGCGTCCCCGCGGTGTCGAGCGACGAGGCGAATTTTTCTTCGTCTATGTCGCCTATCGCAAGCTCGCCCGCCGCAACGCGCCCCGCGAGCTTTTTCGCCGCGCGCGTTATCTCGTCGCGCCCGCCGTAGTTGAGCGCGATGTTTACGCAAAGGCCCTGCTTGTTTTTCGTAAGCTCCGTCAATTCCGCGATGCCGTCGCGTAAGTCGCGGTCGAGGCGGGCCTCGTCGCCTATGACGTTGATGCGCATTTCGTTCTTTTCGGAATCCTCGATGTATTGCCTTATGTATTCGCGAAGCAGCTTCATCAGGCCGTCTACTTCGTCCGCCGGGCGGTTCCAGTTTTCGGTGCTAAACGCGTAGACGGTGAGGTGCTTTATCCCAAGCCGCTCCACTTCCGGGGCGAGCTTTTTTAACGCCTGCGCGCCCGCCTTGTGCCCGGCCGTCTTCGGAAGCAGGCGCTTCGCCGCCCATCGCCCGTTTCCGTCCATTATCACGGCGACGTGCCGCGGCGTCATATCGACATTATTTCGCTGGTCTTGCCTTCCACGCGCTTGTCGAGTTCGACGGAATATTTATCGGTCAAAACTTGCGCCTCGGCTTCGAGGTCGGCGAGGGAATCCTCGGGTATTTCGCCCTTCTTCCCCATTTTCTTAAACGCCTCGATGGCGTCGCGCCTGACGTTTCTAATTGCGATCTTGGCGTCCTCGCCCTTCTTTTTGACGTCCTTGGCGAGCGCCTTCCTGCGCTCCTCGGTCAGCTCCGCGAACGCGAGCCTTATCAGCTTGCCGTCGTTGGTCGGGTTGATCCCCAAGTCGGAGGTTTGGATCGCCTTCTCGATCGCCTTAAGCATGTTGGCGTCCCACGGGGCGATCTGCAGCATGCGCGGCTCGGGAACGGTCACGTTGCCGACCTGGCTCACCGGAGTCTCCGTCCCGTAATAGTCGACGGTGATCCGGTCTAGCACGTGCGGGTTGGCGCGGCCGACGCGTATCGCCTGAAACTCGCTTTCAAGGACCTCGATGGTTTTTTTCATCCGCTCGTCGTACTGCTTCAGTTCGGGCGAATCGCCCCTTACGGAATGGGACGGGCCCTTCCCTTTATTGGACGGGACTTTTTGGTTAGCCATAAAACGCCTCCTCTATGCCGTTGTTTAAATAAGTGCCTTCGAGACCGCCTGTATCCGGAAACGAGCACGCCCGTACGATGCCGTCCGGCTCCCTCAAGCCGAACACGTACGACGGAATGCCCGCCTCGCGCGAAATATGGAGCGCGGCCATGTCCGCCGCGTTAAGCGAATCAGAAATCGCTCTTTTGTAGGAAACGGTCCTGTATTTTTTCGCGTCTTCGTGTTTCGCGGGGTCCCTGTCGTAGACGCCGTCGACGTTTTTAGCGTAGAGCACGCAGTCCGCGGATAATTCCGCGGCGCGGACCGCGGCGACGGTGTCGGTCGAAAAAAACGGGTGGCCGAGCCCCGCGGCGTTTATCACCGCGACGTTTTCCCTCATGAAGCCAAGCGCGGTTTTGTATTCGAAAAGCTCCGTAAAGCGCCCGAAGGGGACCGGCGTCGTCACGCGCGCCGCAGCGCCCTGGCGTTCGAATGCGTCGCGCAGATAGATCGCGTTCATCACCGTAGCCAGCATCCCGATCTGGTCCGCGGCGACTCTGTCCATCTGCGGAAGCGCCTGCCGCCCGCGCCAAAAGTTTCCGCCGCCGACGACGATCGCGATCTGCGTCCCGGAAGCCATCGCGTTAACCACCTGTCGCACGATGTCCGCGACCACCGCCTCGCCGATCGCGCCAAAGGAACCTCCGGTATTTGACAGCGCCTCGCCGCTTAGCTTAAGCACCGCGCGTTTAAACATAAACAATCCTTCGCAAGCCGGTTTCGTCCGTGAATATACCATACGAGACGGCAAATTTCCACAACCGCAGGCAAGCCCGACGGCTTGGCCCGCTTAATTGACACCTGTTTTGGCGCGGTGATATACTCGGAAGCGGCTTGTTTGCGAAGCAATTTAAGCCGAAAGCTTAACGATTGCCCGAGTGGCGGAATTGGTAGACGCAAAGGACTTAAAATCCTTCGGGGGCGACTCCGTACCGGTTCGAGTCCGGTCCCGGGCATAAAAAAGGCGCCGCGCAAGCGGCGCCTTTTTTATCGTTTTAATTTATTGTTAAGTCGCCTTCCTTTTTTTCCTTCGAAGCGCGCCCGCCGCGATGATCGCCGCCCCGGCCGAAACAAGCACCGCCGAAAGCGGCGTCCCGCCGGTCTTTGGCATGTCTAGGCTTGCGAGCGGGGCGAATTCTTCGAACACCCAGACGCCGTCGTCGTCAAGCGTCCAGACGCCGAGTGCGACTCCGTCCGAATCGAACAGCAGCCAGCTTCCGTCGTCCTGCCGCTCGAGCGTCCCGTCGCCGCTTGGCGGCCTGTCGGGCTCGGGCGTCGGGGTCGGCGTCGGATCGGGGGTAGGGGTGGGCGTGGGCTGGGGAGTCGGAGTCGGTTCCGGCGGCCTCGTGGGCTGGGGAGTCGACGAGGGCCTTGGCCGGTCCGTCGGAGTCGGACCCCTCGACGGAATTTGGATGTCGGTCGGCGTCGGCCTAGTGTTTTGGCCCTGCGTCGGGGTCGGCTCGTAGTATTGCGTCGGGGACGGTTCGTCGCCCCTGGTGGGAGTGGGCCTCGGGTTGCCTTCCCTCGTGTTGTTGAGCGTAATGACAAACTGATAGTTCGGAGCTAAAAACACTTCGAACTTTTCGCTTCCGTCCTGATCCACGCCGTATATATTGAAAGAATCGAACGCGAAGCCGCTGTTTGCGGGGTCGGAAACTTCGCTTATTTCATACCAACCGGGTTCGACATAGCAGATGACTTCCCAGTCGGGCGATTCTAAGAATATGGTGTATTCGTTGGTCCCGCCTTCAACTTGTTTCAACAAGACCTCGAATACGTTCGGAAAAACCGTGTCCGGCTTGAGACCGTTGACGGTTTTTTTGACGGTGACGGATGCGTATGTGTTGTAACCGTAATCGGGTTCCGTCGGGCCGGGTTTAGTGGCGTTATTGACTATTATGAACGCGGAAGCCGGATAGTCATTCTCCCAGGCTTCATAGGCTGTAGTTATGTCTATTTCCATATCGTTTACGCCGACAGAACCGTTGAGAAATGTGAAGTCAACGAAATAATAACCTTTAGTAGTATCCGGTATACCGCTTTCGTTT
>WREB01000167.1 GCA_009779525.1 Defluviitaleaceae bacterium | reverse complement strand
TTCTATAAAAAACCTTCTACAATAATTTTCTCGAAAGCGTTTTTCAATTCCCGAAATAAAACCGCGTGTAAGCTTCGACGCCGAGTTCCTCGAGCTTAGCGGCGTACGCGTCCCATTGGTCCGTCGCGGAGCCGCCGTTTGCGACGTCGACGTAAAGGGCTTGCGCGGCGTAAAATATATTCCAATACGAGCCTTCGAAGATTTCACTTTGCTTATGAAAATCCTTGTTCTTTCGAAGTCCATTCGCCATGTCGTACGGCTTAATTATCATCGCGCGGCCCGAAGCGCCCGTCGCGAAGTTTATTAGCCGCCGCGAAGGCAGGACGAAGATATCGTCGAGCTGTGAAGCGCCGCCCGTATTGTAATGGCCGAGCATACCCATGGGCGGGTCGCCGCTTTGAAGCGGCCTTACTTCCGACTCAAACGGCGCGCCGGACCACGCGTAGTCGTCGCCCTCGACGCCGTAGTGCGCAAGCATATACGTGTCGGGGTCGAACGAGACCGCTTCAAAAATCTCAAGGATCCTTGCAAGCTTAGAGTCGTCGACGCCGGCGCCAACCATGTAGTTCGCGCCGTTATGCGCGTAGCCCGACTCATAGCCGCCGACCGCGCCCTGACTTCCGTCCGGGCCGATTTCGGGAGGCGTTACCAAAAATTTCGCGGAAGGGTTGTACTGCACGTTTAGCGAAGTGTAGCCGTGGAGCCTCTCGGACATGTACGAATGGTCGGCGGGCATGCTGCGCCAGCCGGTTTCGTCCGGGAACAAGCCCGAAACGACCATATTGTTTTGGTATACGCGCACCGCGTCAGTTTTAATCAGGTCCTCAAAAAAAAGCAGGAACGACTTGAAGCCGTTCCCCGCGAACCAAAGAACCGGCGCGCCGTTTTCGTCGAAAAACATTTCTTCGGTTTGGTCGAAGACAGTGTAGCCTGCGGGCAGCCCGAAGCCGAACATGCCGGAGAGCGAGCCGAGCAGCTTAAAATCCTCGTATAAATTGAAGGCGAGCCGCATGGGCGCGCTCGAATCCCCGCCGCGGCAATACATTTCGAACTTGCGCATAATCTCCAAAAATTCGTCTTGGGTAAACGCTTCCTCCGTAAAATACGCGCCTTCCCAAACCTCATACGGTTCGCCTTTCGGTTCCATCCCGACGGCCTCGAGCCAGTCGAGCCTGTAGACGGAAAACATGTCGAGCCGCTCGTTTCTTTGCGATACGCCAAGCAAGACGGAAACTTCGTTCTCATTCCCGCCGGATGGCTCAAGGAGCGCCGGATTCGACGAAAGCGCCGAGGCGTAGCGCGGCGCGTGCCGCTCGATTAATTCCAAGGGAATTTTTCTAAAGTTGCCCGAAAGCGATTCGAAGCGCGCAATTTCGATGTCCCGCATGCTTACGATATCCGGAAGGACGCCTGTTTTTTCGGCGTCCAATAAAAACGCCTCGAATCCCCTCGTTCGTATCTTCGAATACGGAACCGTTTCCGACGATATCCGCGCGTTAAACCTTTCGTTGAGCCGCTTCGTTATCTTGCTGTCAGAGGGAAGGTCGCCCTCGTACGAATCGCCGTAGTAGACGTAATAATCCCAGCTGATGTCAAAAACCTCGGAGAGCGCGCCGGATTCGTCGCTGGCGTTGTTTTTATTTTGCCCGACGCCGCAGGAAGCACATAACATTATTAGCGCAGATACGATTATGTATTTGGTTCCGATTAAATATATCCGCATGTTTACCGCATCCTAAAAGCACCGTTTCTCGCGAGGCTCAGCTTTTATAAGTTCTGTTTGAAGTATCCGATGATTTCCTTTCGCATGTGCGCCGTTTCCATGTGGCCGCAGTCGTAGAGCAGCATTTTCCAATTTTCCGGGGCGCCGCAGCGCGCGTACTCGGCCTTCATGTCCTCGTCCAGTTTGTGGAGCCCGGAAAGCGGCGTCAGCCTGTCGAACTTGCCGTTTAGGCTCAGGCGCTTCCTGGGGGCTATCAGCGCCATGATGTCCGAGGCGCTAAAATGCTTTAAAAGCGAGGGAACGTAGTAGTAGATCCCGTGGCCGTTTAAGTTTCGTATCCGGATCAACTCGTCGAAATCGGTCGCGCAGCACAGGTCGACCGTCAGTTTGATGCGTTCGTCGAGCGCGGCAAGCCACCACGCCGCGGTGCTTCCGAGGGAAAGGCCCATCGTCGCGAGTCGGTTAGGGTCGACGTCCGGGCGCGTCAGCATGTAGTCGACCGAGCGCAAGTAATCGTAGACCATGAGGCCCCAGAGGATCTGTCCGTTCCAAAGCAACTCTTTAAAGAGCTCCGTCTCGTCGCGGCCCGCCCGCTCGCCGAAGTTCCAGACGTCGATGCAAACCGCTATGTAACCTAATTCCGTCAGTACCTTCGCGTACGGCTCGTGTTCGCTGTAGGGGCGCTCGTTCATTATGAATTCCTTGCGCCCGATGTGGTACTTGCCGCCGTGGTAGTGGTTGTAGATCACGCAGGGCAGCCTGCCTTGCGCCCCCTTCGGCTTCGCGACGTACGCGGGGACCGGCTCGATTCCGTTTAGGTCGAGCGTCAGATTTTCAAGTATGTAACCGCCGCAGTCGCGCTCGCCGACCAATTCCGCGCCGACGGGCCTGTCGCGCTCGGGCAGATCGCCGAGGAGCGAGTAGAGCAGCTCGCGCTTTTTTTGCTTATCGTCCATATGAACTCCCTATCGCTATCTGAAGTCGATTACTTCAATGCCCGCGGTCGCCGAACCCCAGGCGCCGCCCATCCAAATAAGGATCGCCAGGTTTCCGTCGTCGTCGGCCGTGCCTTCCGCGTCGACCGTCACGCCCTTCCAGGTGCCTCCCTTCGCAAGCGCGACGTTGTTTTCCTCCGCGCCGAACATCCTGCCCGCCTCGAGAATGATGTTGAACTTGTCGAGGATCTGCTCTCCGTTCGCCGAGGCGTCGATAAGCACGTGCGTGTAGCTTCCGTAGCTTACGACGTTTGATACGACGTAGGCGGTCGTAAAGTGGAAGCGCAAGAGGTACGTCTTGCCGGGTTCGAGATTGCCGAAAGTGTAGCGGCATTTGCCGATGTCGCGCGCCGTGGTGTACAGCTCAAACGGCGCGGCGTTGACCACAAGCGATATGTCGAGCAGCTCCCTGTTTTCGTCGGATATGCCGGCCCATGCGGGCGCTAAATGCGGCGAGCCGTCGGAGTTAAGTCCCCCCTCTTCGTCGCCAAGGTCCTCGAACGTGACGCCGCCGACCGAGTAATAATCGTCGATCAAGTCCTCGAGCCAGCCGTCCTCTAGCGCGGCGCCGCCGACGTTGACGCGGTAGAGCGGGAATTCTTCAAGCGGGACCGGCGTCGGCGTGGGTTCCGGCGTCGGCGTCGGAAGCGGCGTCGGAGTCGGGGTCGGGGTCGGGGCTTCGGTCGGGACGGGCATCGGGGTCGGCGCGGGTTCCTCCTTTGCGGACGAGCACGCCGAAATCGCCAGCGCGAACGCCAAAAGCGAAACAGCGTAGATAAACAAAATGAAACGCTTCTTTATCATGACAGTCTCCTTCAAAAATTATTCGGTATCAACATGTTCATGATTGATTATAATGCGCCGCAACTCAAATACAACGATTAATTGCACTCGGGCCGCCTAACGCTGCATTGCGGCGATTTCCTTCATTCTGGGGAGCGAGCGCGAAAAAAACTCCTTGTACGCCGCGCAGTATTTGTTAAGCGCCAACCGGCCGTCAATTACAGGCTCCCTGTCCCTTCGGCAGCCGCCCCTGCAGATAAAGAAATAGCCGCAGCGCGCGCAGTCGTCGTGCGGCACTTTCGACGGCGCTATAAACGAGCGCGCCGCGTCCCCGCGGAGCATATCGCGAAACGCGTCGTCGGCGACGCTGCCGAGCCTGTGCTCGTCCGACGCGTAAAAATCGCAGGGATAGACGCTCCCGTCCGCCTCGATCAGCGCGTACGCGCTGCAGGTTCCGCCCATCGCGCAGTTTTCGGGCGGGCGTCCCGCGAGCATGTGGATGTAGTTGTCGAACGCGCGGATCGATACGTATTCGCCCCTGACGAAATCCGCGTGCCAGAGGTCGAAGAGCCTGCATAAAAATATTCCGTATTCCGAAGCGTCAAGCGAACCGCCTTCGTCTCCCGCGCCGTCGCCCGCGGAGTCGATTTTCGGTATGAACTGGACGTAGCGGAACCCGTTTTGCTTATAAAACCGGTAAGCCTTGTCCGGGCGCGATGCCAGCGCGTTTGTCACGACGCTTA
>WREB01000166.1 GCA_009779525.1 Defluviitaleaceae bacterium | reverse complement strand
CTTCATGAAGAAACGGTCGAGCTGCGCCTCGGGAAGCGGATAGGTGCCGAGGTATTCGACCGGGTTTTGCGTCGCAAGCACCATGAACGGTTCGGGGACCCGGTACGTCGTGCCGTCGACGGTCACCTGGTTTTCCTCCATCACCTCGAGCAGGCTCGACTGCGTCTTCGGCGAGGTCCTGTTTATTTCGTCGGCGAGCACGAACTGGCTCATCACCGCGCCCTTCCTGTACTCGAATTCCCCGGTCTTTGGCGAGTAAGCCGAAAAGCCGGTTATGTCCGAGGGCATGATGTCTGGAGTGAACTGTATCCGCTTGAAGGAACCGTCGACGGATTTGGCGAGCGCCGAGACGAGGCTCGTCTTGCCCACGCCCGGCACGTCCTCGATGAGCGCGTGGCCCCTGCACGCGAGCGTCACGAGGACAAGCCCGATGGGGTAGCGCTTGCCTACGATCACCTTTTCGATGTTGCCGTGTATCCGCTTGACGCAGCCGACCGCCATGTCCAAGGTCTCGATGCCTCTGGTTCCGTCCAATTGATAAACCTCCCCGTCTTAACAGGATGACTCTTCCAATTCGCCGTAAAGATATAGCAAATGCATTTCCAATTCGCTTTTTTCCGTAAACAGCCGCTCCGCCGCCAAAGCGTCGCTGGCGCTCTCGCCTTCGTGGAGCATTATGTCAAGCCTAGCGATTTGTGTCTCGGCTTCGGCGATTTTCGCCTCGAGCCGTTCGCGCCTGCCCCGGCTTCGCCTCGCCTCGGCTTCGGCTTCCTTTTTTTGTCTCCGCGCCTCCTTGCTTAAGGAGGAGTCGCTTGCGAAATCGGATCCTTTGTTTTCGGCCGCCGCAAGCGCTTCGGCGGCCGCCCTTTTTTTCTCGGAATAAAATTCGTAGCCGCCTTCGTATACGGCGAAGCCCGAAGGCTTGAGTTCGAATATCCGCGTCGCGGTGTTGCTTATGAAATACCTGTCGTGCGATATGTAAAAGCAAGTCCCGGGGAAATCGCGGAGCGCTTCTTCCAAGATTTCCTTCGAATACATGTCGAGGTGGTTCGTCGGTTCGTCAAGCACCAAAAAATTTGCGCCGCCGAGCATTATCTTCGCGAGCGATACGCGGCCGCGCTCCCCGCCGGAAAGCGCCTTCACCGGCTTGAACACATCGTCGCCGGTGAAAACGAACGCGGCGAGCACGTTTCTGATTTCGGTCTGCGTCAGCCGCGGATAAGAATCGGCGATTTCCTGGAACACGCTTTTTTCCTCAGAGAGGCGCTGCTGCGCCTGGTCGTAGTAGCCGGCCCGCACGTTGACGCCTTCCGTGATCTGGCCTGAAAGCGGCGAAATCTCGCCCATGATTATTTTAAACAGCGTCGTCTTGCCAATCCCGTTCGGGCCGATCAGCGCCACGCGGTCGCCCCGCTTCAACTCGAACGATACGCCTTTGAAGAGTTTTTCGTTTCCGAAACCCATCGATACGTCCTCGACTTTTAAAACGTCGTTGCCCGACATAAGTTTCGGCTCGAGCATCAGCCGCATCTTGTCCGGGAGCGACTCGGGCTTCTCGACGCGCTCCATCTTGTCCAAAAGCTTCTCGCGGCTCTTCGCGCGTATGAGCGCGGCTTCCGTCCGAAACGAGCGAAGCGTCTTGATTACTTCCTCCTGCCGCTTGATTTCCTTCTGCTGCTGGAAGTAATGCCTGAACGCGGTCTCGCGGCCTATAGCCTTGTATTTCGCGTAGAACGTGTAGTTGCCCTCGAATACGTTCGTCTTTTTGTTTTCGATCTCGATCGTTTTGGTAACGACGCGGTCCATGAAGTAGCGGTCGTGCGATATTGCGACGACCGCGCCGCCGTACGCGCGCAGGTAGTCTTCGAGCCATTCGACGCTGTCGGAGTCGAGGTGGTTGGTCGGCTCGTCGAGCAGGAGCAGATTCGGCGCGGCCAAAAGCAGCTTGCCAAGCGAAGCGCGCGTGCGCTCCCCACCGGAAAGCATGCGAATCTCCTTGCCCCATTCGTCCTCGTCAAAACCGAGCCCCTTTAGCACGCCGCGCACCCTGCTCGAATATTCGTAGCCGCCCCGCTCCTCAAACTTTTGCGCGAGCCTCGAATATTTTTCCATCGTCGAGTCGAGTTCGCGGGCCAATTCGGTCCCCATCCTGCCCTCGAGCTGACGCAGCTCCTCCTCGATTTTTTTAAGCGGGTCGAACACCGAATCGAGCTCCGCGTAAAGCGTGACGCCTTGCCGCGTCCCGTTTTCCGAATCGTAGCCGCCTGAGGCGCCCGATTCGTTTAGTTGCGGCAGATATCCGACGCGCGTCCCGGCGGCAAGCGTGAGCGCGCCGCCGTCCGCCTGCCATTCCCTGGTGATCAGGCGAAAGACCGAAGTCTTGCCCGCGCCGTTTACGCCGACGAGCGCGGCCTTTTCCTTCGCTTCCAAATTAAACGAAACGTCGCGGAGTATTTCGTCGGCGCCGATCGATTTGGATAGATTCCTGCATTGAAGAAGCATCAGGCACGCCCGTTACAAGTGGAATAGCGTTAATATAATACAATCCATGGAAATTTTCAAAGCCGCGTCGGCGAATTGACAACAATGGCGGCGTATTATACCATCACCGGAAGCCGGGCGGGATCTTCCGGCAAAAAAGGGGGCTTGCGCTTGGCCACTCCCACTCCCCACATCACGGCAAGCGAGGGCGATTACGCCGAAACTGTTTTAATGCCGGGCGATCCGCTTCGCGCGAAATTTATCGCGGAAAATTATCTCGACGAGCGCAAGGAAGTAAACTGCGTCCGGGGGATGCTCGGCTACACCGGAAAATATAAAGACAGGCCGGTTTCCGTTCAGGGGAGCGGAATGGGAATGCCGTCGATGGGCATATACTCCTACGAGCTCTTTAACTTTTACGGCGTCGAAAGCATTATCCGCGTCGGTTCCGCCGGGGCGATTTCGACGGATCTCGACGTCGGCGACATCGTCGTCGGGATTGGCGCCTGCACGGACTCGAACTACGCGTCAAGCTTCAACCTTCCGGGATCGTTCGCGCCGATCGCCTCGCACGATTTGGTCGAAAGCGCGGTTAATTCCGCCAAAGCCCAAGGCATAAAACTTACGCTTGGCAATCTGCTTTCGACCGACGTTTTTTATTCCGACGACGCGGACGCGATGAAGGCTTGGCTTAAGATGGGCGTGTTGGCCGTCGAGATGGAAGCCGCGGCGCTTTACATGAACGCGGCGCGTTCCGGCAAAAAGGCGCTTTGCGTCTGCACGATTTCCGACACGATTTTTACCGGCAAGGCGCTTTCGGCGATCGAGCGCCAAAACTCGTTCACGCGGATGATGGAGCTTGCGCTGGGGATGATTTGACATGCGGATGTGCGACCTAATAATGAAGAAGCGCGACGGGAAGGCGCTTTGCGCGGAAGAGATAGATTTTTTTATACGCGGAGTCACGGACGGGACGATACCGGACGAACAGACCTCCGCTTTTTTAATGGCGGTTTACTTCAACGGAATGACCGAGGGCGAAACGGTTTCGCTTACGCAGGCTATGGCGCGTTCCGGCGAAATCGCCGACCTTTCCGCGATAAAAAAAGTGAAGGCGGACAAGCACAGCACCGGGGGAGTCGGCGACAAGACGACGCTTATCGCCGGCCCGATCGTCGCGGCGTGCGGCGTCGCCGTCGCGAAGATGTCGGGGCGCGGCCTTGGACACACCGGCGGGACGGTCGATAAGCTCGCCTCGATACCCGGGTTCAGGACGGAGCTTAGCAGAGACGAATTCATAGACATCGTCGATAAAAACGGCATATGCGTGGCGGGCCAGTCCGGCAACCTCGCGCCAGCCGACAAGAAACTCTACGCGATCCGCGACGTCACCGGAACGGTCGAAAGCGTGCCGCTCATCGCCGCCAGCATCATGAGCAAAAAACTTGCGGCGGGCTCCGACTGCATCGTGCTCGACGTCAAGGCGGGTTCGGGAGCGTTCATGAAAACCGCAAGCGAGGCTGAGACGCTTGCCCGCGCGATGGTCGCGATCGGGGAGGGCGCCGGCAAAAAAACCTCGGCGTTCATAACGGACATGGACGCGCCGCTGGGTCTTGCGATCGGCAACTCGCTTGAGGTGATCGAATCGATCGAGACGCTAAAGGGCCGTGGCCCGTCCGACCTCAGCTCGCTTAGCGTTGCGCTCGCCGGCGAAATGCTTTTTTTAGCCGGGGCGGCGGAACGCGGCGACAGCGAAAGGCTCGCCCGGGAAACGCTTGAGAGCGGGCGGGCGCTTAATAAATTTAAGGAAATGGTCGAGGCGCAGGGCG
>WREB01000165.1 GCA_009779525.1 Defluviitaleaceae bacterium | reverse complement strand
GCGGTTTTTTCGACGAACGGTCCGCCGTACCCGATCAGCCTCGCGTGCCTCGCGGCCCTGCGCAGGAGCCTCCGGAGCACGTAGCCCCTACCCTCGTTGGAAGGAAGCACCCCGTCCGCCGCCATGAACGTAACGCTTTTAATGTGGTCCGCGATGATGTTGATTGAAATTTTTTCGTTGTCCGAGTCCCTGACGCCCGTTGTTTTTGCAATGACGCCCCGGATTTTTTTGAATGTGTCGATTTCGAAGATCGAGCTTGCGTTTTGCAAAATGACCGAGGCGCGCTCGAGTCCGAGTCCGGTGTCGATCCCGTTTTGCAAGAGCGGCTTGTAGCTTCCGTCGGGCTGCTTATCAAACTGCGGGAAGACGAGGTTCCAAAACTCCATGTAGCGGTCGCAGTCGCAGCCGACGGCGCAGCCCGGTTCGCCGCAGCCGTATTTTGCGCCCCTGTCGTAAAAAATCTCCGAGTTGGGGCCGCAGGGGCCCGTGCCGTGCTCCCAGAAATTGTCCTTTTTGCCGAAGCGCGAAATCCTTTCCGCGGGGATTTTGACCAGCTTATTCCAGACGTCGTAGGCTTCGTCGTCTTCCTCGTAGACCGTCACGTAAAGCCGGTCGGTCGGGATCCTAAGTACCTCCGTCACGAACTCCCACGCCCACTCGATGCTTTCCTTCTTGAAATAATCGCCGAACGAAAAGTTGCCTAGCATCTCGAAGAACGACCCGTGCCTCGTATCGGTACCGACTTCCTCGATATCGACGGTGCGGATGCATTTTTGGCAGGTTGCGGCGCGGTTGCCGGGCAAAATGTCCTGGCCGGTAAAATATTTTTTTAGCGGCGCCATCCCCGAGTTTATCAGAAGCAGGCTGTTGTCGTCCTTAGGGACGAGGGGGAAGCTCGGCATCCTGACATGGCCGCGCGCCTCGTAAAACGAAAGGAATTTTTCGCGTAATTCCTCGGCGGATAAATATTCCATCGGCGCCTCCTAACTATAGTGCCGGCTTGCGCTTTAACTTGCCGAATTAATTGAAACAGGCCCGCCCAACTGGACGAGCCGGTTTCAGTGGATGCGAAAATTATATTATCCAAAATAACGGTTGTCAAACCATATGAAGGCCGGGCGGGCGATTGCCGGCGGTTGTTTTAGCGTTTTTTAACGATTGTTTCACGGACCAAACAGCGGCTCGGTTTTTAAATGGTCGGGGTTTACGCTTGAGGTCCCGACCATCGCGGCGTAATGCAGGTGCGGTCCGGTCGAATAGCCGGTCGTGCCGACTTTTCCGATTATGTCCCCCGCGGAGACGAAATCGCCGGCTTCGACGAGTATTTCGCTGAGGTGGTAGTAGTGCGTGAACAGCCATAGGCCGTGGTCGATTATCACGGCGTTTCCCGAAATGAAAAGCCCGTCTGCGAGGACGACGCGCCCCGCCGCCGCGGCGTAGACGTCCGTTCCCTCGGGCGCAGCGATGTCAAACGCGTCGTGGCGGCTGGTGTAGTTGCCGTTAGTGTACCGGACCTGCCCGAACATGGTCGTTATCCGCCCCTCGAGGGGCTGCAGGAAAACTCCCTCCCAAAGCGGCGCGGGTGAGGTTGTTTCCTTCGCCGCGGCAATTTTCGCGCGGTCGCTCCTGAGGTTGGAGTCGGTCATGAGCGAAGCGGTTTCCTGCGTTACGGTTAGGTCCTGCCTGGTAAACTCGGACCGAAGCACGTCGTACTCGATCATGAAAAGCTCGGTCGAGACGCCGTCGGTAATCTCGTTGACGCAGAGGTTGTGCCGGCCTGTCGAAACGTTCGTTTCAATCGGTATCAGCGCCGCAAGCGATCCGTCATGGTAAAACGGGAAGATCGGCGCGGCGAAGTGCGAATCGTTAAGTTCGTACGCGGAGCCGGGCTTGGGGTTTGTCATCGTGAAGCCGAAAACCTGGCCCTGCGCGGGCGCGTAGTTGGAAAGGGACGCGACCGGTTCGGGTATAGGAGTCGGGGTCGGAGTCGGTTCGGGAATGGGAGTCGGCTGAGGCGACGGCGTCGCGGTGGCGACGGGCGTCGGCGACGGCACGTTAATCGCGGGTTCGGATGGCGGCTGCGTTTCGGTTTCAGCTTGCAAGACGGGGGTCGCTTCAGGCGCCCCCGCGTTTTCCGCCGGGCCAATCGATGCGATGCTGCAGCAACAGCATGCTAAAAAAGCGAGGCATGAAGCGAGCGCCAAATATTTTTTCATCGAATCACCATAACCGGGACCGGAACTGGCGCCAATACCAGGGCCGAGCCGGACATTTCCGTAATTATACATCAATCGCTGATGCGCAAAAAAAATTTTCTTGATAAAATGCAAGCGCCCCGCGGGGTTGATTTTTTATTTTAGGAGGTTCGCGTGCTTATTCCTCATCTGCATTTCGGCGGCGGCTGCGCCGATGCGATCGCGCTTTACGAGAAGGCGTTCGGCGTTATGGCCGGCGGTTTCGATTACAGGGACGGGCTTATCGCCCACGCCGAAATGGATATCCACGGGCAAAGGGTATTCCTTAACGATGCGTTCGGGAATAAACAAAAAACCGGCGACTGCGGCGCCGTCCATTTGGTGCTGACCTTCGGGACGGCGGAAGAGCTTCTCGCATGCTATGAAATATTGCGGGATGAAGGCGACGACGGCGTTCCGTTCGTTAAAACCCCGTACAGCGCGCTCTGCGGAAACTTCATGGACAAATTCGGCGTGCTCTGGGGTTTCATGGCGGAAAAAGGGGATGAATAGCGATGAACGACGAGCTGATAAAAAAAGCCGAGGAGATAGTCAACAAAAACACGATGCGCCAGGCAGGCGAGGTGTCTCCCGAAAAAAAGGAATGGGAAGCCGATTGGGTCGTATCGCTCATTGACGAAGACGGGTGTCCGTCGTCTTCCATGGCGACCGCGTCAAAAGCCGACGGCTTCAAATGGATCGCGTTTTGCACCGGACTTTTTTGCAACAAGGTTAACCGCATAAAAAAAGACCCGCGCGCGTGCGTCTATCTGTTCGATTGCAAAAGCTTTTCGGGAATTTCGCTTAGGGGCGAATTCGAGATAATCACCGACCAAAGCGTCAAGGACGAGATGTGGTACAAGGAACTCGGCAACCATTTCAGCGGCGCGGACGACGCAAACTACTGCGTGTTAAAATTTACGCCGCGCAAGTACAACCTGTTCGTCGATTTCAAGACCCTGTGCGGCGAATTCTAATATAGGCTTTTCCGAAGGTAAAAATTTTTAACGGCGAAAACGATATCTCGCGGTTGGGGGCATAATTTTTGAAGACAGGCATCTGTTCGTATTTCGGATACGGCGTTTCGGTAAAGGAGCGCGCCCGGTTGATTAGCGAAGCGGGTTTCGATTACGTGATTCTCTGGTGGTCCGACGACGGAATCCATGAGCTTCCGAAGGAAAAGCAACCCGAAGTTTATCTCAACCGCGGGCTTGGTATCAGGTACGCGCACGCGCCGTTTAATAAAATCAACGATATTTGGGACGACGGACTCGCGGGCCAGGGGCTTTACGAAGCGCTTTCCTCGTGCGTCGCCGACTGCGGCGCTTTCGGAATACCCGTCGCGGTGATGCATATATCGGAGGGCGACGCCCCTCCGCCGCAAAACGATTTGGGCTACGACAGGGTAAGGCGGCTGTTTGAGCAAGGCGAAAAACGCGGCGTCTGCATAGCCTTCGAAAATACGCGCCGCCTCGACTACCTGCGCGAACTGTTCAAGCGTGTAAGTTCGGAGCGTATAAAATTTTGCTACGACGTCGGGCACGAATACTGCCTCGACCGGCTGACGAGGCTCGCCGCGATTTGCGACGGCGCGGGAGTTGCAATCGACGGGAAGATAATTCGGGAACCGGGATACGTCGATTCGCTGCTCGAACGCTTATGCATGGATTCCGACGAATTTTGGCGCGGCGGATATCCCGGAATCGATTTGCTTTCCGAATACGGCGATAGGCTCGCCGCGATGCACCTGCACGATAATTTCGGAACGAGGGACGAACACCTGATGCCCTTCGACGGCAAGATACCTTGGGAGAACGTTGCCAAGCGGCTGAAAAAAATCGGTCCAGGCGAAATTATTCTTGAAAACGTGGCTACCGAATCCGATAAAAATAAATATTCGCCGGAAGAATACCTCGCGGAGAGCATGGCGCGGGCGCAAAAGTTCATGCGGATGGTCGAATAAAAAAACCGCGGGCAAGCCGCGGCTTTTTATGTTAAATAGGAACGCAACGCCTTAAGGACGTCCTCGAAATTGATGGGCTTTCCTATGTGGCTGTTCATACCGGCGGCGATGCAGTTGTTTAT
>WREB01000164.1 GCA_009779525.1 Defluviitaleaceae bacterium | reverse complement strand
TCGCTTCAAAAAATACGCGCGGCCCTCGCTCCGCAGCAAAAGCAGGTATTCGAAGCCGCCCCCGTCGCGAAACGGCTCCAATCCGGTCTGCAAGGAAATCGCGCGCTCGATCCGGCTTTTTATTTGCCGATCGATCGCCGCCGGCTGGTTTTCGACCGACGCCATCAACCTGAACGTATTTTTTAACGGATCCGGCCCGTCGAAGGCTAAGGCGTCATTGAGTACCGCCCGGTTTATATTTTCGGCGGTCCGGTCGGCGAATTTGTTTAGCGTCCTTAACTTTCGGGCCGGCCCGGATAAATCATCAGTAGAAAACTCCGCTTCCGAGATGATTTCGAATACGTTTGCGAAACATGGAAGCGCAGCTTTAAGCGGATCGTCCGCAAAAAAAGCGGCGGCTCCGCCCATCAGGCTGATTGCGTCCAAACCGCGCCCGGCCATTACGCGGCCGACCGGGGCTTCAAACCCCGAAGGGAACGAAGCGAAGTATTTTTTCGGCATAGGCGGGATTATAACATTAGCGGATGGAAAGGCGCCCGATCCGGGAAACACTAACGTTTGGCAATCAGCGCGTATTATGCGGTGCCGCGTGATGAATGAATCGTCTTCGATTAGTTCGATGGGTAACGTGGGAAAAGCGTCGTATTATCGTTTATAATTCGCCGCCTCTGTTCGCGCTTTCGCTTGACATGCCGAAGCATTCGAGTTTTTAATTCGGCGCAAAAATTGTGCTATACTCCCGAAAATTTACTGCGGGTGGTAATCATGTACGAAAGCCAGACGCTTGCCGCGCTCGAACGGTTTTATTCTAACCAGGACGAGGACGGCCGGCTTATAACCAAGCACGGGCAAATCGAATTTTTGACGACGATGCGTTACATCGATCGCTACCTTAAGCCGGGGGACAGAGTCGCCGACATCGGCGCGGGAACGGGGCGCTACAGCCTTGCCGCGGCGTCTTTGGGCTGCGCGGTCGAGGCGGTAGAGCTGGTGGAACGGAATATCGATGTATTCAAGCGAAAAATCGGGCAAGCAAATGGCGATCGAAGCGCCGAAGCCACAACCGGCGCCGGCCAGCCATCGGAGTATTCGGCGAACATCAACATAACGCGCGGGAACGCTCTCGCTTTGACGATGTTAGAAAGCGGCGCGTTCGACATAACGCTTCTGTTGGGCCCGCTCTACCACCTATACACGCATGAGGACAAGCGCCAAGCGATATCGGAGGCGCTACGCGTAACAAAACCCGGCGGCGTCGTGTTCGCGGCGTACTGCCTGACCGACGCGTGCCTCGCGCAAAGCGGCTTCAAAGACAGGTCGTTCGACATATTGGATTACTGCCAAAGCGGGAAAGTCGATATGGAAACGTTCTCGACGTTCTCGACGCCCGAGGACGTATTCGAACTGGTTCGGAAAGAAGACGTCGACCGATTGATGGAAGGTTTTGGCGCGACGAGGCTGCATTACGTCGCGACCGATCTGTTCGCGTGCTACATGGCTGAAGCGCTTGAGGCGATGGACCGCGAAACGTACGAAATGTACCTGCGCTACCATTTCGCCGTCTGCGAGCGCGCGGACCTTGCCGGGGTCTCGAACCACGCGCTGGACGTTTTCAGGAAGGAGTAATTCCGTTAACCTACGCGGGCGAATCCGGATCATAGTTTTTAAACCTTTCGTAAAATACCGCCGGCGAAAACAGCGCGTCGGCGTTTTTATTTATCGTCTCCTCGTCCCATTCCCACCACTTGACGCGAAGCAGCAGATCCACCATTTCGATGGGGAAACGGTAACGCATCAACTTCGCCGGGACGCCAGCATAGACCGCGTACGGCGGCACGTCCGCCAGCACGACCGCGCCGGTTCCGATTATCGCGCCGTCGCCGATCGATTTCACGCGCGACGCGTTGATAAACGAGTTCGCGCCGATATAGACGTCGCTTCCGATCGAAATCGCTTCCTTGCCTTGCGCGTACGGGTGTTTCGGGTCGTTTTGGATAAGCTCCCGAAACTTTCGCTTGTTTTCGGCGTTGAAAAAATAATCGATGTCGTCGCCGACAAACGTCATGCCGAGCTGATGGTTTACCGCGATTTTCGCCGAGCCGTTTATCGACGTGAAGTGTCCGATTTTTTTAACGTAGCCTTCCTCGCACGCGGCCGCGACCGATTCGCCGAAATAAGTCTGCCTGCCGATTTTAACTCCGCGGCACTCCCATTCGAACGGCAGCTCGCCGCCGGGGTCCTCGAACGTAAGGCAGTCCAGGGGAAATGCGAACGGACCGCTCTGCGGGTCCGAGCGAAAATCGTCGAAGTCGTCCTCCGTCACCGCGACGACGAAATGCTTCGTCTTGTCGACGCGATCGGCGGTTATATAGCCGTAATCCTTTAACGCGCGCCCGAGACTTCGCGTCGGGTTTCCCCAAACCGCGACAGTCCTACCGCCAAGGCAGCGCTCGAGCACCTGATCGAGCCTAGTTTTCATTTTTTCTCCGCATGCTTGGTCGCTCTATTATATAATAACGGCGCGCGGCGTTATTATAAACGCGCCGCGCGGATTTGATTTTATAATACAAACGCGGCAAAGGGAGGTTGCTATGAACGAAAGCGTCCGCTACGCCGAAATCACGCCTGCGGTATTCAAGCGCCGGATCGCTTCGGCGCCGATCGCGTATCTGCCGATGGGCACGCTGGAATGGCACGGGGAGCACCTTCCGCTGGGTTCGGACGGGCTGCAGGCCGCGGGCTTCTTCGAGCGGCTGGCTAAAAGAATCGGAGGAGTCGTGCTGCCGATGATTTTTCTCGGGCCTGACATGACGAGCGGCCCGGACGGGATCGCCGGCAATAATTGCCGCGATAAAGACGGAAGGGTTCGGTCGGGCGACGAATTTTACGGGATGGACATCCTTGGCCACCCCGAGGGCGCCCCGGCAAAGCTTACGGGCAGCGCGTACTGGGTCGGCGACGTTTTTTTCATGGGCCTGCTCGAAAACATTTTGTTCCAGCTGAAGCGCGCCGGATTTAAAATCGTCGTCGCGCACGGGCACGGCCCCTCGATTCATTTTTTCAACCGGAACAGGGAGCGTTGGGAAAACGAATTCGGGCTGAGGCTCACCGCTTGCTACCGCGAGGACGAGTCGGACGGCTTAGGCCTTCAGGGCGACCACGCGGGCGCCAACGAGACGTCCTGCATGATGAATTTTTACCCGGACCTCGTCCATATGGAAAACTTGGACCCCGACCCTGACGCGTGGCCGCTTGCGGTGCACGGGCAGGATCCGCGCGTCCACGCCTCCGCCGAGAGGGGAAGGAAATCGGAGGAACTGATCCTGGGAGTTTACGAAAAGAAACTTCGGGGCTGGCTCGACGACTTGACCCAACCGGAATAATAGCTCTTGGGAATGGCGCGTTGTTTGCCTGCCGTACGCGCCGAGGGTATACTTTTAAAATTAAAAACTAAAGGGGATGTTCGTTTGACGCGCGAGGACATGTTTTCGCTAAGGGGAAAGGTGGCCGTCGTCACGGGCGGCGCGAGGGGCATAGGCAAGACCGTGGGAGGACATTTGGCGATGATGGGCGCGGATGTCGCCATAATCGATTTATTGATTGAAGAGGCGGGCGAAACCGCAAGCCAAATCGCCGCCGACCACAAGACGACCGTGCGCGCGTACCGCTGCGACGTCACCTCGCCTGGCGAGGTAAACGCGACGATCGAAAAAATAGCCGACGACTTCGGCGGGCTCGACGTGCTTTTCAACAACGCGGGCATCTGCCAGCACAAGGCTGCGCTTGATGTGACTCCGGACGAATGGAAGACGATTTACGACGTCAACGTCAACGGCGTATTCTACATGGCGCAGGCGTTCGCGAAAAAACTCATATCGCTCGGACGGGGCGGGAGCATAATAAACACCGCGTCGATGTCCGGTACGATCGTCAACCTGCCGCAGGAACAGGCTTCGTACAACTCGTCCAAGGCGGCGGTCGCGCACATGACAAAAAGCCTTGCGGTGGAATGGGCGCGCTATGGGATACGCGTGAACAGCCTCAGCCCCGGCTACATCTTCACCGAAATGACCGCGAGCGTCGCCAAGGAGATGACCGACTACTGGGTTTCCGTGACGCCGTTTAAGCGCATGGGTACCCCCGAGGAGCTTAGCGGCGCGGTGATATACTTGGCGAGCGACTGCGCCTCGTACACTTCGGGCTGCGATTTGATCGCCGACGGCTGCTTCACCTGCACGTAAGCGAATTATCAAAACCAAAGTGTCTTTCCACCGAAGCCAGCGTCTTTTCGACCGTGCTTTCGTCGTCGCGCATGACGTAAAAAAGGCCGCTTTG
>WREB01000163.1 GCA_009779525.1 Defluviitaleaceae bacterium | reverse complement strand
GAATGCCTGAAGACGGCCGGATGCGAGATCGTCTTTTCCGCGACCGAATGCTTCGTCTGAACGGCCGCGGGCGCAATGGACCTGGAAAACCAAAAAAGGATCAAGGGTCTCGCCGAAACCTACGGCAACGTTGAACTTGTCGTGGTGCTTGGCGGGGCGGAGGCGGAGGCGTCGGGCTTGGCTGCCGAAACGGTCTCCACCGGCGATCCGGCTTTCGCGGGTGCATTGGCAGGAGTCCCGTTGGGACTCAAGGCGTACCACATATTCGAATTGAAGGACGACGTCGACGCTTCCGTTTACGAGGAGCAGATCGGCATGATGGAAATGGTGCTTGACGTCGATGCGATCATTAATGAAGTGACGACTTACCGGGGGTGAACCGCGATTGAAGAGGATAGTCCATTACATAAACCAGTTTTACGCGGGGCTTGGCGGAGAGGAAATGGCCGGGACGCCCCCCGAAAAACGCGAGGGGCATGTCGGGCCGGGACTGGCGTTTGCAAACGCCCTCGGCGGCGTCGCGGAAATAACCGGGACCGTCGTCTGCGGCGACAATTATTTCGCGGAAAACGAGGCGAAGGCGTCCGAAACGGTGCTTGAAATGATCCGCTCCTTCGCGCCGGACCTTGTCATAGTAGGGCCCGGCTTCAACGCGGGGCGCTACGGGATGGCGTGCGGCATCGTCGCTAAGCTTGTCGACGAAAACTTAAGTTTACCCGTCGTGGGCGGACTGTATCCCGAAAATCCCGGAGCGGAGATTTACAGGCGCTACGGATGGTTTTATCCCGCGGCGGCGTCGGCCTCCGGAATGAGGCAGGCGGTCCCGGCGATGGCGGAGCTTGTCAAGACGGTTCTTTCGGGCGGGGAGCCGGGGCCCGATTCGTACATCCCGAAGGGACTCCGGATAAACTATTTCGCGTCTGAGCGCGGCTCGAAGCGCGCGGTCGACATGCTGATCGCGAAAATAGGCGGCGAGCCGTTTGAAACCGAATACCCGATGCCGACGTTCGACCGGGTCGAGGCGAACCCGGCGGTTACCGACATGTCCAGGGCGCGCGTCGCGCTCGTTTCGTCCGGCGGCCCCGTCCCCAAGGGCAACCCCGACCGGATCGAGTCGTCAAGCGCTTCCAAGTTCGGCAAATACAGCTTGGCCGGCATAAACTTCTTCACGCCCGAAAACGGCGAGACCGCCCACGGCGGCTACGACCCTGTATACGCGAACGAGGACCTCGACCGGGTTTTGCCTATCGACGCGGTGCGCGAGCTGCTCGAAAAAAAGGAGATAGGGTCGCTGCACGACTACTGGTACGCGACGGTGGGCAACGGGACTTCGGTCGCCAACGCGAAAAAATACGCGGCCGAAATCGCGACGCAGCTTATCGACGACCATGTCGACGCGGTGATCCTCACATCCACGTGAGGGACCTGCACTCGTTGCGGCGCAACGATGGTCAAGGAAATTGAAAGAGCTGGGATACCGGTCGTCCACGTCTGCACTGTCGTCCCCATTTCGCTTACGGTCGGAGCCAACAGGATCGTGCCCGCGGTCGCGATACCGCATCCGCTGGGAAACCCGAGCCTTCCGAAGGAAGACGAATACAGGCTGCGCCTCGGGCTCGTCCGCAAGGCGCTTAAGGCGCTTTCAACGGAAGTTTCGGGACAGACGGTGTTTAAGGATTGATTAAGGGAACGCGGTAAAATAAACTTGACGCAAACGTTCATGCGCGGAGGGCTTTGATGGGAAACGCCTGCCTTAGGGGCGCGTCGTACGTATTGGCGCACGCGCCGGATTTGGTCGTCGGCTGCGGGACCACGCAGACGACGGAAAAAGCCGTAAATCCCGGTTCCGATTACCTGCGCGAATTGCCCTCGCGGCTGCGAAGCTTCGAAGACGCGCTTGGCTACGCGCCCAACCAGGCGTTCATCGGCAACCTTCCTATTGAAGATTTAAAATCGATTCCCCAGCCGTGGCACGAGCAAAAATGCGAGCTTAACGGCCGCTACGGCTCGTTCGGCGAAATGATGCCGGAAGAAGAGCTTTACGCGCTGATAGCGGCGGTCGATTCCTTCGAGCTGGTTAAGCTCGAGGAAGGTTTCGCCTCGCGTTCTTCTTTATGCATGGTCAACCATCCCGCGCTCTCCGGCTTCAGCGAAAAAATAAAAACCGGGGAGCCGCGGGCAAATATCGAAACGCTCGTTAAAAGCGGGAACGCCTGGCCGCTTTACCTAAGCGGCGAGTTGGTCGGCTGCGTCAAGCGCGCGCACGACATAGACGTAAACCTGTCGGCGCACGTCATGTTAGAAAACCTTGCCGCGAAGGCCACCGCCGTGCTAGCGCTCGTCAACCTAGCGGTTAAAAACGGGATTGACCTGCTTGATATCGACTATATAATCGAATGCTCCGAAGAAGCCTGCGGCGACATGAACCAGCGCGGCGGCGGAAATTTCGCCAAGGCGGTCGCCGAGGCCGCGGGCGCGCTTAACGCCACCGGAAGCGACACGCGCGGCTTTTGCGCGGCGCCCGTGCACGCGTTGATAGAAGCCGCGTCACTGGTTTCGGCGGGGACGTTTGGCGCCGTCGCGATCGTCGCCGGCGGGTCCGTCGCCAAGCTTGGAATGAACGGCAAGGACCACGTAAAAAAGGGCGTTCCGATCCTCGAGGACATGCTCGGCGGCTTCGCCGCGCTCATCACTCGGGACGATTATAAAAATCCCGTCATAAACTTAAGCTGCGTCGGGAGCCACAAGGTCTCGACCGGTTCGGCGCCTCAGGCGGTCATCACTTCGTTGACCGCGGACCCGTTGTCAAAAGCAGGACTTCGGCTCACGGACGTCGACAAGTTCGCGGCGGAGCTTCAAAACCCGGACATTACCAAACCCGCGGGCGCGGGCGACGTGCCCGAGGCCAACTTCAAGATGATCGCGGCGCTCGCGGTCATGCGCGGCGAAATTAACCGCGCCGATATCCCCTCCTTTATCGAAAAACGCGGAATGCCCGGTTTCGCGCCGACGCAGGGGCACATCCCATCCGGCGCCCCGTACCTCGGGACCGCGATATACGAGCTGACCCGGGGAAATATGAGCAGGGTCATGATAATCGGCAAGGGAAGCCTGTTTTTAGGCAGGATGACCAACCTGTTCGACGGGATGAGCGTGCTGCTCGAACGAAACGCCGGAAAGAAAAACTCAGGCGCCGGCGTGTCGGTTTATGAACAGAAGGTTTTTCGCGTCGGGCTTACGATCAACGACTGCGAGCACGGGAAGCGCGAATGGATAAGCGGGGCGATGCAAGCGCTCAAGCGGCGCAGCGACGTCTCGGTCACGATTATCGGCGAAGCGGACTGCAGCGATTTCAACGAACCGCGGCTATCCGTCGTCGGCGCGTCGCGGGAAACGGCGCACCGCGAAATGGAAAGCCTGCTTGAATCAAAGCGGATCGACGCCTGCGTAACCGCCCACTACAGCTTTCCGATCGGCGTGTCGACCGTAGGGCTCGCGCAGACGCCGGCGACGGGACGCGAAATGCTTGTCGCGACGACCACCGGAGCGGCTTCCGCGAAAAAAAACGAGGCGTTGGTATTAAACGCGCTGTACGGAATAGCCGCGGCGAAGGCGCTTTCGATAAGCGATCCCGCGGTGGGCCTGCTTAATATCGACGGAGCCGCGAAGGCGCTTAAGACGCTCCGACGCCTGGCGGAAAACGGCTATGCGATACGCTTCGCCGAATCGGAGCGATCCGACGGCGGCGCGCTTATGCGCGGCAACGACGCGCTCCGCGGCGGTCCGGACGTGCTCGTCGCGGACACCCTTACGGGCAATTTACTAATGAAGCTGCTTTCGTCATTCACGACCGGCGGCTCGTACGAATCGACGGGGAGCGGCTACGGACCGGGACTCGGCGAAAACTTTACTAAGCTGGTGCTGATCCTTTCGCGCGCATCAGGCGCTCCGGTCGCGGCGAACGCCGTTTCATACGCCGCGGACCTTATCGCCGGCGACGTCGTCGGCAAAACGCGCGCCGAGCTATCGGCCGCGAAAAAGGCGGGGTTAGATCAACTCTTCGCCGAATCCGCGCCGCGCGATGGCGGCTCGGCCAAGGACGGATACGCCGTGCCGCAAAAGGAAGTCGTCACCGCCGAAATTATGGGCATCGACATACTGAGGCTGGAAGAAGCCGTATGCGCGATGCATCGGGCCGGCATCTACGCGGAAAGCGGGATGGGATGCACCGGGCCTATCGTGATGGTAAGCGAAAAAAACCTCGGGTCCGCCGAAAAAATAGCGGAGCCGTTCAAATAAGAAGCTTTTTGTGTTAATATGGGGCCGTGCGGAAACACGGGG
>WREB01000162.1 GCA_009779525.1 Defluviitaleaceae bacterium | reverse complement strand
TCGCCGCGGGCACGATGAAAAAGATAGTGCAGCAGTCCGCGTCCTGGGAAGAAGACCTTGCCAAGGATATCGTCAGAGGCGTAATCGAGTCGGGCGCCTCGTTCAATGTCGTCTACGCCGAAAACGACGGCATGGCGAAGGGCGCCGTCGCCGCGCTCGACGAAGCCGGAATATCGCACGGCGTCGGCAAAGACGTGATCATCATGGGGTTCGACGCCAACAAATGGGCGCTTCGCGAACTCCTCGCCGGCAACTGGAACTACAACGGCCAGTGCAGCCCGTTCCAGGCGGCGGTGATCGAGGAAATGATAAGGAAACTCGAGGCGGGCGAAAAACTGCCGGACAAAATTGTTATTTCCGTGGAAAAGGGCTTTGACGCGCGCACGCTGACGCAGGAAGACATCGACGCGTACGGCCTCGGCGACTAAGCGGCGCGGTTTATATCAGCAAGCGGCACGGATTGGATTGGGGCAATCGCTTATGGCGTTGTTAAAAAGGACGTTTGTAACAATCATGATCGCGGCGCTTCTCGCGCCGGCGTTCGGCTGCGGCGTCTCGCGCGGAAGCGACGACGTTTGGTCGTCCGCGTCCTTCAGGGACATACCCGGGGTAACGCAGGCCGAGATCGATAATATCTTGGAGCTGCAGCGGACGGTCAACGCCTTCAAGTATTCCTCAATCTACGGCACCGAGATGTTCGTCGGCGAGGACGGAAGGCTCAGGGGGTTTTCGGCGCTTTTTTGCCGGTGGCTTTCCGAGCTTTTCGAGATTCCGTTCGTGCCCGGAATCGCCGGCTGGGACGAGCTTATCGACGGGCTCGAAAACGGCGCGGTGGATTTCACCGGGGAACTCGCCGCGACGGACGACCGCCGCGAGCGCGGAGACTATTTCATGACTTCCGACATCGCGCAAAGACAGATCATCACGCTGCGCATGGAAGACGCGCCCCCGCTTATGGAAATCGCGCCGTACCGCGCGCTGCGCTACGCTTTCCTCGAAGGCACCGTCATTTCGGAACTCGTTTCGAAGCGCGAGCGCAACGAATTCGAGATCGTTTTCGTCGACAACAACCTCCAGGCGTACGAAATGCTTTCGAACGACGAAATCGACGCGTTCTTCAACGAATCGTCGTCCGAGGCGGCGTTCGGATTCTTTACGGACGTCGTCGCGAGCGTTTACTACCCCATCATCTACAGGCCCGTCTCGCTTACGACGCACAACCCGAAATACGAGGCGATAATTAGCGTCGTGCAAAAGGCGCTCGACGCGGGCGCCAACCAGCATTTGATTAAGCTCTACAACCAGGGCCACAACGAATATTTGAGGCATAAGTTGTTTATGCTACTAACCGACGAGGAGCGCGCCTACATAAGGGACAACCCGACGGTCCCGTACGTCGCGGAAGTCACAAACTACCCGCTAAGCTTTTATGAGTCCCGGACCGGCGAATGGGGCGGCATATCCATAGACGTGCTAGGCGAGGTCGAGAGGGTCACGGGGCTGTCGTTCGAGCGCCAAAACGACGAGAGCGCGACATGGCCGGAGCTTCTCGCGATGTTAGAAGGCGGGAGCGCGGCGCTCATAACTTCGCTGATCCCCTCGGAGGACCGCGCGGGCGACTTTATCTGGCCCAGGGAATATTTTTTCCGCAACTGCTTGATACTCGTATCCAATTCATCCTTAAACGACGTCAGCATAAACGAGATCCCCTACTTCAGCGTGGGAACGGTCAAAGACACCGCGCACGGGAACTTGTTTCGCGAATGGTTCCCGAACCATACGGGAATCACGGAATTCATCTCCACATACGACGCGATCGACGCGCTCGAGCGAAACGAAATCGACATGGTGATGATGAGCGAGCACCAGCTCCTCATTCTCACCAACTACCGCGAGCAGGTCGGCTACAAGGCAAACTTCGTGTTCGACTATTATTTTTACTCGACATTCGGGATCAACAGGGACATGGAGACGCTCGCCTCGATAATATCCAAGGCGATGCGCGTGATAAACGTCGAGGGGATATCCGGGCGGTGGCTGCGCAGGACTTACGACTACAGGATACAGATGGCGCAGGAACGCATACCCTTTTTCATCGGCGGCGGGATGCTTTCGGTCGGCTTCATCTTCATAGCGGTGCTGCTAGTCAAGAAGCGCAGGGAGGGCATAAAGCTCGAGCAGCTCGTCAAGATGCGCACGAGCGAGCTTTCCGAGGCGGTGGAGATCGCGCAGGAGGCGAGCAAGGCTAAGAGCGAGTTTTTATCGAGCATGTCGCACGAGATACGCACCCCGATGAACGCGATCATCGGCATGTCGGAGCTTCTCGGGCACGAGCAGCTCAACATCCGGCAAATGGGTTTCGTTAACGACATCGCGGCGTCGTCAAAATCGCTTTTGGGAATAATCAACGACATACTCGACTTTTCAAAGATAGAGTCGGGAAAGCTCGAGCTTAACCCCGCCGACTACGAGCTCGACGCGCTACTCGACAACGTCGAATCGATGTTCACGTACGTCGCGCAAAGGAAGGGCCTCGAGTTTAAGGTGGAAATGGAGGGCGGTCTTCCGAAATGCCTTTTCGGGGACGACCTTAGGCTGAGGCAGGCGCTCACTAACATTTGCGGAAACGCGGTCAAGTTTACCGAAAAGGGACGGATCACGCTCGGCGTTTCGTCCGAAAACGGCGAAACGCTCGTATTTAAGATCATCGACACCGGTATCGGAATTAAAAACGAGGATTTGCCCAAGCTCTTCAAGGCGTTCGAACAGCTTGACAAGGTAAAGAACCGGAGCGTCGTGGGGACGGGGCTCGGGCTTTCGATCACGAAGGCGTTCGTCGAGATGATGGGCGGAAGCGTCGGCGTCGAGAGCGTATACAAAAGCGGGACGACTTTTACGATAAAAGTCCCGATCGTAATCGGCAAACCCGAAAACATTAGGATCGAATCCATCGCGGGCGTCGGCGCGATGTTAAGCGCTCCGGAAGCAAGCGTGCTTGTCACCGACGACAACGAGTTTAATTTGAAAGTCGCAAGCGGCCTGCTCGGTTTCATGGACATCGAGGCGGACACCGCGTACTCGGGAGCGATCGCGATCGCGATGGTCCAGCGGAGAGATTACGACATCGTGTTCATGGACCACATGATGCCTGAGATGGACGGGGTCGAGACAGTCAGGGAAATCAGGAATTTGGGCGGAAAGTACGAAAACATAAATATCGTCGCCCTGACTGCGAACGCCGTCAAGGGCGCGTGCGAGATGTTCCTCGAAAACGGTTTCAACGATTTCATATCGAAGCCGATCGACGCGAACCAGTTGCAGGCGATCGTTAAAAAATACCTTCCGCCGGAAAAGGTAAAAATCGCGGATATGTCGGCAAAGGGCGACGAAGCGACGGACAAAGAAGCGCAGCTTAAGCGAAAATCGATCGCGCTGTTCGTCAAGGACAACCGGGGGACCGCCGCCGCGATACGCGAATCGCTTTCCGCGGGCGACGTAAAGACGGCGCACAGGGTCGCGCATACGTTAAAAAGCAGCGCGGGCTACCTCGGAAAGAAGGATTTGCAGCAGGCCGCCGCATCGCTCGAGGATTCGCTGAAGGACGAACGGGACGCCCATACGCCGAACCAAATCGACGCGCTCGCAAAAAGCCTGGCCGAGGCGCTCGCGGACTTCGACGCGATACTACGCGAAACGGAAACCGTGAAGGCCGAAACGAAGGCGCCCGAGGGCGATGAGCTTGCCGCGATGTTTTCCGAGCTTAAGGAGCTTCTTGAAAAAAGCGACTTCCAAGCCTCCGCCTACGCGGAGAAGCTTCAGGGAGTCGCCGGAATGGAAAAGCTCACCGAGCTTGTCGACGAATACGATTTCGACGGCGCGCTCGAGTTGCTAATCGAATACCTGGAAAAAAACCGAGCGAATTGATTTATCCCTTCAATCCCCTCTTCCTGTACGCGTAGACGAAGAACGCGGCGCATACCGCGGCGTTTGCCGCGATGACCAAAAACGGTCCGGCAAGGCTCGCGTTAAAGTCATTGACGACGACGTTCATCTGCTGCGTGTACAAGACCCCCGCGAATTTTTCGACGGTTTCGTTAAACGGCGCGACCATCGGCGCGAAGCCCACGACAAGCGCGACGGGCATGCCTATCGCCGTCGCCGACTGCTGGTTCTTTGAGATCATGCCGATCGAAGTCCCAAGTATGATGGACGCGCACGAACCCGAGCCCAGCACCGCGAAAAACTTAAGCGCCTCCGCCGCGGTAAAATCCCCTATCAACGTAAAGACCGCGGATGTTACCGACGCGGCCAAAAGCAGGAAACCGCCGGTGCCGAGCAGATACTGGTGCG
>WREB01000161.1 GCA_009779525.1 Defluviitaleaceae bacterium | reverse complement strand
CCCTGGTGAAGACGATCATTATGTTGTGGTATTCTTCGACGCTTCCTGTCCCCTTCTCCACAAGATGCGCGTCGAACACCGCGATAATCCGCCCGTCCGTAAGGCCCGCGTATTCGACAAGCATGTCGCACAGCTTCCTGCGCGAAAAATCGAGCGAATCCGAAGCAAGCTCGGCCAACTCGTCGTCGGCGAATATTATATTGTAACCGTCCACAAGCAGGTAATCGCGGATCATTTATAATGCCTGGCCCTGACTACTTCGTAAATTAAAACGCCCGCCGCGACGGATGCGTTTAGCGCTTCTATTTTGCCAAGCATCGGAATCCGCGCCTTGAAGTCGGCCGATTGGGCCGCGAGCCGGCTGACCCCCTCGCCCTCGGCGCCGATCAAAAGCGCGACCGGCCCCGAAAAGTCGGTTCCGTAAAGCGGGGTACCGCCGACGTCCGCGCAGATTATCCAAAGGCCGGCTTTTTTCAAGTCTTCGAGCGTCCGCGTAACGTTGGTGACCCGTGCCACGTTTACGTGCTCTATCGCGCCCGCGGAAGTTTTCGCGACCGTTCCGGTCAAGCCCGCCGCCCTCCGCTTGGGTATTATGACGCCGTGCGCGCCGCCGGCTTCCGCCGTCCTAATTATCGCGCCCAAATTGTGCGGGTCCGTTATGCCGTCCAGCACGATGACGAAAGGTTTTTCGCCGCGGTCGGCCGCGGATTGCAAGATATCGTCGACCTCGACGTATTCCTTCGCGGGGCAGACCGCGATGACGCCCTGATGGTTTTGCGTTTCGGAAATCTCGTCGAGCTTCGCGCGCTCCATTTCGCGGACGACGATCCCGGCCTCCCTGGCCTTCGCCGCGATCAGCCGTAGCGTGCCCTCGATTTCCCTGCCCGCGTCCTTCCGTATCAACAGGCGGTCGACGCATTTTTTATGGTTAAGCGCCTCGAGCACCGCCTTCCGGCCCTCGAGCTGCAGGCTTTCGGGCTCGCAGTCTAGCGGCTCGGGCGCTTGCGTCGGTATTGCGGTTACTCGGCTTGCCTCGCGCGGCTTATTCGCATATCTTCCTTTATCTGTCTTTACGTATCCGCGTTTCGTTTTTCCGCCGCTTTCGCGCATAGTCCGAACACCTCCTCCAGTCGATTCGCCTGAGCGCTTAAATAAAGGAAGCCGAACAGCGTCTCAAGGCCGGTCGCGTGCCTGTACGCCCCCATTTCGGCGTGCTTCGCGCGGGACGAGGCGCGCAGGTTCCGTCCGCGTTTAATCACGGCCTGCTCCGTTTCCGAAAGCGAATCGTAAATTTCGTGGTACATTTTATGCTGGGCGTCCGCCGAAACGTAGCGCTTCGCCAGCTGGTTGAGTTCGTTTAACGTAAGATCGCGCTTACGAACCAGCGCCTCGCGGACGCAAAGCTCGAAGACCGCGTCGCCGAGGTAGGCTAGCGAATGCGCCGGTACAGCAAGGCTTTCGCTTACCGTCACGCGCTATCGGTCCGCGTAGCGCCAGCGCGCGCCGGAGGCGGTGTCCTCGACGACTACATCAAACGCGGCAAGGCGGTCCCTGATTCGGTCGGCCTCTTTAAAATCTTTTTTAGTCCTTGCCTCGGCCCGCGCGTTAATAAGCGCCTCGACTTCCGCGTCGCACCGCCCGGACTCGGTACGCCCGGTATCGCCGATTTCTGGTTCGCCGCGTTTTGACTCACCGCGTTCTGGTTCGGAGCGTTTTTGTCCGCCTGGATCAAAGCCGAGTATACGCAGCAGCCCGTCGAGCGTTTCAAGTAAAACTTTCGCAAACTGCTTCGAGCTTGCGCCGGGTTTGTTGACGTCCACCGAAACGTTTATCAGCCGCGATACGTTAAAGATCGCGGCGATTGCGTCGGCGGTGTTGAAGTCGTCGTCCATCGCTTCCTCAAACTCGGCCGCATACTTCTTCGCCTCATCGACTGCGGCAGGCTCCGCTTCTTGCAATTCGTCGGTTTTAGAATTTTCGATGACATAAATTAACGCGCCGCGCGAGTTCTTTATTCGCGCCAGGCCGCTTTGCGCGGACGCGAGCAGGTGCGTCCCGTATTCCATCGGGGTCCTGTAATGGCCGCAAAGCAGGTAAAACCTTATTACTTCGCCTGAGAACGCCTGCGCCGCCTCGCGGTAGGTGACGAAGTTTCCCTTTGACTTCGACATTTTTTTGTGCCCGACGGTCAAAATACCGCAGTGCATCCAAAAACGCGAAAATTGCGCGCCGTTCGCCGCCTCGCTTTGGGCGATCTCGTTTTCGTGGTGGGGAAACACCAGATCCTCGGCGCCTCCGTGTATGTCTATCGTCGTGCCGAGGTACTTGCCTGCCATCGCGCTGCATTCGATATGCCAGCCGGGACGGCCGGTCCCCCACGGGCTCTCCCATTTGGGCTCCCCGGGCTTGTCGGGCTTCCAAAGCACGAAATCCGCGGGGTTGCGCTTGTCCTCGTTCAGCTCGACCCGCGCCCCCGCCTCAAGGTCGTCGATATTTTTTTTGGAAAGCTTCCCGTAGTCTTTTGCCCTCGCCGCTTCGAAGAAAACGGTCCCGTTTTTTTCGTATGCGAATCCCTTGTCGACCAGGGTTTTTATCATTCCGATTATCGGGCCGATTTCCTCCGTCGCGCGCGGGTTTATCGTCGCTTTGCGCACGTTGAGCGACACGAGGTCTTCAAGCGTGCGCGCGATGTACCTTTCGGCGATTTCGCTTGAGTCGGCGCCCTCTTCGTTCGCGCGCTTGATTATCTTGTCGTCGACGTCGGTGAAGTTTTGCGCGAAACGCACCGTATAGCCTTTGTGCTCGAGGTATCTCCGGACCGCGTCGAACACGACGTAAAAGCGCGCGTTGCCTATGTGTATGTCGTTGTAGACGGTCTGGCCGCAGGTGTACATTTTTATTTCGTACGGCGGCGGCGGGGCGAACTCCTCTTTTTTGCGCGCGAGGGTGTTATAGATTCTCATTCGAAAGCTCCCTGATCTTTTTGTCGAGCTCGTCTATTCGGTTCCTGAGCTTGCAAAACTCCATGCTGACCGGGTCGGGCAGCCTCACCTGGTCGAGCGAATCGCCGGGATTTACTTTTTCGCCCGCGCGCCTTACGACCCTGCCCGGTATTCCGACGACGGTGCTGTCCTCGGGCACCTCCTGCAGCACGACGGAGCCGGCGCCTATCTTGGAACGGTCGCCGACTTTAAAAGGGCCGAGCACTTTCGCGCCGGAGCTTATCACGACATGGTCGCCGATAGTCGGGTGGCGCTTGCCGCCTTCCTTCCCGGTGCCGCCGAGCGTAACCCCCTGGTAAATGGTGACGTGGTCGCCGATTTCGCATGTCTCGCCTATCACGACGCCCATCCCGTGGTCGATGAAAAGGCATTTGCCTATTTTCGCGCCGGGATGGATCTCGATCCCGGTGTGCTTGCGCACCTTCTGCGATAAAAACCGCGCGAGGAAGTATCTTTTCCTTTTGTACAGCCAATGCGAAATCCGGTGGAAGCCGACCGCCCAAAAGCTCGGGTACAATATTATTTCCAGGGGGGATTTCATCGCGGGGTCGTGCTGCCTTACCGTTTCGATCTGCTTCCGTATTCCCATATGCCGCTCCGTCAGTTATTTTTAACGAGAAGGCAGACCGCGTGCGCCGCGATCGCCCTGCCCTTGCCTACCTCGCCAAGCCCCTCGTTCGTCTTGGCCTTGACGTTAACCTTGCCGGGTTCGATATGAAGCGCTTCCGCTATTTTTTCCGCCATCGCGGTTTTGTATGCGCCAAGCCTAGGCCGCTCCGCGATCACGGTCGCGTCGACGTTTACGACCGCATAGCCCGCTTCCGCGACCATGGAGGCGGCCTTCGCAAGAAGCGCGACGCTTGATATGTTTTTGCACCGTTCGTCCGTATCGGGAAAATGTTCGCCTATGTCGCCAAGGCGCGCCGCGCCGAACAGCGCGTCGATTGCCGCGTGAATCAGCGCGTCGGCGTCCGAATGGCCGGCAAGCCCCTTGGCATGCTTGATCTCAAGCCCGCCCAATATCAACGGCCTTCCCTTGACCAGCCTGTGCAAGTCGTACCCGTGGCCCACGTTGTATTCCATTTAAAACGCGCCGACTATCCGCTTCATTCTTGCATTATACAATATAAACGCCGCGGCGGTAACGCGGGAGGCAGGCGTGAACGCCAGTAATTGATCAAAACATCCGTCCGCGGGGGGCGCTACGGCAATTGAAGCGTCCGCAGAGGGCGTCCTCGCCTTGACACCCATATTCGCCTATACTAAAATAAACCGCCCGAATGGGCGATCTGGGTGTGGCGTAGCTTGGTAGCGCGCTAGACTGGGGGTCTAGAGGTCGCAAGTTCAAAT
>WREB01000160.1 GCA_009779525.1 Defluviitaleaceae bacterium | reverse complement strand
TGCCGCTTAGGCACAGGGGCCCGTGCTACGCGTACCGCATAACACTTGCGAGGCGCGGCAAGTTCGACCCCGAACGCGCGGCGCGGCTTGGCGTCCCGATGAAAATTTGGTCGGCGCTCCAGAAACAAAACGAAGCGGAAATCGTATATGATGGAAAGAAGTATACGAGCGACATGGTGCTTGGGAAAGCGCGAAGGGGACTTGGCGTCGCATACTGCACGGACACCCGCCCGACCGAAAGGATCGCGCCGTTCGTTTCGGGAGCGGACCTATTCATATGCGAGGGCCTGTACGGAAGCGACGCGAAAAAAGCCGCGCAGCACATGCACATGTCGTTTGGCGAAGCTGCAACGGTCGCGAAAAAAGCCGGAGTTTTTGAATTGTGGCTCACGCACTTCAGCCCCGCGCTTCCCGACCCGCATTCGGAGCTTAAGCACGCGGCCGGCATTTTCGGAAACACCGTTATAGGGCGCGACAGAATGACGAAGACGCTTCGCTTCATCGATGATCCGGAGGACGACTGATGGCGGATTTTACCGGCAAAACCGACGTGGAACTTATCGAGTCGTGCGTTTCGGGCGACCAGGAATGTTTTACGGAGCTTGTATCCAGGTACAAGAACCTCGTCTATTCAATAATCCTTCGGATGACGAAAGACAGCGACGAGGCGGACGACCTGGCGCAGGACGTCTTCTTAAAGCTGTATAAAAACCTGAGGTCGTATTCGCCGGAATACCGCTTCAGCACCTGGGTCATACGAATAACGACGAACCATACGATCGACTGCCACAGGAAGAAGCGGCAGGAGACGGTCCCGCTCGAATCTTGCGAGTACGAGCTCGAGACTACGGGATACGAATCCTCGCCCGAAACGGTGTACCTCAAGCGCGAGCAGACGCTTCGGATTAATAAAATCGTCGAAGACCTGCCCAAGATGTACAGGATCCCGATCGTGCTTTACCATCAGCAGGGGCTCAGCTACCAAGAAATTTCCGAGATCATCGGAGAACCGCTTTCAAAGGTTAAGAACAGGATATTTAGGGGACGAAAATTACTTAAGGAGAGCTTAAGCGAAGGTGGTAGTTATGGATTGTAGCAAAACCGGCGACGCGATGGCGCTTTATTTGGAAAAGAGGATAAAGCCCGCAAAGGCGGCGTCGCTCGCGCGCCATTTGATAAAGTGCGGCAGCTGCCGGGAAGAATTTTTGGCGTTCGAGGACGCGTACGCGCTGGATTGCGGAGGCGAAGCTGTGTTAAACGCGGCGCCGGAAGGGTTCGAACGCTCCGTCATGGAGAAGATCCTAAGGCTTCCCGCCCACGCCCCGCTAAAAGCGAGCAGGCCGGACGTGCTGTTTCGGATTTTTTGGGGCGTATGCGCGGTGCTCTTCGGCACGACGCTCGGGCTTATGTATAACCAGGAGGCCGTCGCGTCGTTTTTGGCGGCGCGTCCCGCGCTTTCCGCCGCGGCGGGCGCGTTCGACGCAATTTCATCCGTCTTTAGGGGAATGGTCGAATCGGTGCTTGACGCCGGAAGCATGATCGGCGCCGAGACGGCTGCGGGTTCCGGCGGAAGCGTCATCACGCTTTTGGTAGTCGCGGCGCTTGCCGGCACCATGTTTTTGCTTCGAAGGGACGAAAAATCGGCGGCATGACAGGTCCCGCCCTTACGCTGGGATTTGAGACTTCCTGCGACGAGACTTCCGTCTCGGTCGTGCGCAACGGTAGGGAAGTGCTTTCAAGCGTCGTTTCGTCGCAGATCGCGCTGCATGAAAAATACGGCGGAGTCGTCCCCGAGATAGCCGCGAGGCGGCACATCGAGTGCGTCGGGGATTTGACGAAGGAAGCGCTTTTTTCCGCCGGCTGCGGCCTCCAGGATATCGACGCGGTCGCCGCGACAAACGGGCCGGGGCTTGCGGGGGCGCTCCTCGTCGGGCTTTCCTTCGCGAAAGCGCTTGCTTACTCGCTTGACGTACCCTTAGCCGGGGTAAACCACATAGAGGCGCACGTATGCGCGAATTACTTGAACGGCGGGCTCGAACCGCCGTTTTTATGTTTGGTCGCGTCGGGCGGGCACACGAGCCTGATTTCGGTAAAAAATTACGACGAGTACGAAACCGTCGGGACGACCCGCGACGACGCGGCGGGCGAGGCGTTCGACAAAGCGGCGAGGACGCTTGGCCTGCCCTACCCCGGCGGCCCCGCGATAGACGAAGCGTCAAAGGGCGGCGACGATTTCGCGGTAAAGTTTCCTCGGGCCAGGTTCAACGAGGGAAGCGAGTTGGACTTCAGTTTCAGCGGATTAAAGACGGCTGTGTTGCAATACGTGGTCGGCGCGCCCGAGGGCGCGGTAAATGTAAGCGACGTGGCGGCGTCGTTCCAAAGGAGCGTAGTCGACGCGCTTGTCATTAACGCGATGAAGGCGTGCGAAAAGACGGGCACATCAATCGTAGCACTCGCGGGCGGCGTCGCTTCAAACGGAGCGCTTCGCCGGGTTATGGGGCGCGAATGCGAACGGCGCGGCTATTCATTCAACGCCCCGCCGCCCGAATACTGCACCGACAACGCCGCGATGGTCGCGTGCCGCGGCTACTACGCGCTGCTTAGTGAACCCGGCGGAAGCGGGTACGGCGTCAACATTTTTTCGACCGGAAAAAAATAAGGCGCCCAAATAATTCGGGCGCCACAACATTATTTCATAGGCGCGCCGATTTTATCCGGCGCGTTTTTTCGCGCTTCTTATAAAGCCCGCGGAAAGCAGCGCCGCGCCAAACACGAACAATATGACGAAAAGCGGCGTCTGGCCGGTCTTGGGCATCGCGAGTTCGCCGTGGGGGATAAGCTCCTCGAACCGCCATTCGCAGGTTCCGCGATCGTATTCGAAAACGCCAACCGGATTCCCGTCTTTCCCGATTAAAAACCACGCGCCGTCGCCCTTTAGCGAAAGCGAATAGTCCCCCTTCGAACCCTGCGGAAATTTTGAAACGACTTCCTCAAGCGCCGCAAGCAGCGGTTCATGCGGCCCTCCCGACGTTCCGCTTTCGTTTTGGTCGTTATTTTCGCCGCCTTCCAATCCTTCGCTCCCGGGATTTCGTTCGGGTCTGTCTTCATCATCATCGCCGCCAGAATCGGTCGTCTGCTTTGGTATTTCCGTCGGCATCGGGCTTGGCGACCTGGTCGGGCCGGGCGTCGGGGAAGATGCCGGAGTCGGCTGGGGCTGTGGCGCGCGCGTCGGAGACGGGTCCGGAGTCGCGGTGGGTATCGGTATGAACGGGTACCCTGTCGGTTCGGGGTAAGGCGTCGGGGTAAACGGATCGGTACCGGGCGTCGGCGCGGGGGTGATTTCGGCTTCCGTCGGCAAAAACGTGTTGATGATGGCGTAAAGCCCCGACACTCCCGTTTTTTCCATTTTGTAGCCGTCCGGAACGTCGACTTCCTCGACGGCCCACGCCTCGTAAGGGTCGAGATCGTCCCAGGTGTGCTTCCAGCTTACGCCGGAGTTAAGCTCGACGGGCGGACCCTCGGGCAGCCCGTTTTTGTAAAGCTGGACGAAGACGCTTCCCGGATGCCCGGCCGGATTATAACCGGACCAGACTATGCTTACCGTCAACGCGTCGTTAGGATCGGGCGGGCTCGGGTTTTCGAATATCGCCTCGACCACCGCGTCGGAATTAGCCATCGTAAAAACCGTTTCGGCGGAAGCGGCGCTGCCGAACGTTCCGCCCCCCGACCGCACGACCCACCTGATAAACTGCAGGCTGCCCGGCAAATCGACCGAAATCGGCGCGTCGTAGCCGGAATGGAAGATGCCGGAGCCCGCGCCGAATATTACGGTCAGCTCGAATTCGACTTTCTCGTAAACGGCTTCGACCGTCACGTTTTGGCTTGGCATGTCGAAATTATTTTCCATTTCTTCTAAATCGATCGATATGCCTCCCGAAACGACGTTCCAATGGGAAAAGGCCCATCTCGGCGCGGGCGGGTCGGCGGTGATCGTGACCGGCTCGTCGAAAAGGTAGGAGCCGGAACCCGAGCCGCCGATTACGTTGAGGGTGTACTGGATGTCGTTGTACATAGCCGTTATCGTGATTGATCCGTCGCCGACATAATAACCGGTGTTCGGGCTGTAGATGTTTTCGATTATTCCCTGATAAGGCGAAAATCCTGCTTCAAAATATAAATACCAATGATCGAATACTTTTCCGGCTATAAGATCGGCGACGATGTTTTGGCGGGTATTCGGAGCGAGTTCTTTATTTTCAATTTCATTAACTCCGTCCGTTCCATTTACAACGGTCAATACGGCTTTATGATCACCAAATGTAAATATGGTTTCATAATATGCGGTGATGATCGAATTGTTGCCGGGCATTTCGTAGTATGTGTTAACCGAAAGCGGATTTAAAAAAACCCCGCCGC
>WREB01000159.1 GCA_009779525.1 Defluviitaleaceae bacterium | reverse complement strand
TTCGAGTCGGTTTCGGCGTGGTAGTCGATCCTAAGCGCGTTGTCTTGCAAAAGCGTGTACGCGACTTTCACATTAAGCCGGCCCGGATACCCCGCGTCGCCGTCCGGGCTTATAAGCGAAAATTCGAGCCTGAAGCCGTCCGGATCGTACGGGAGCGCGTCCCACTGCCGAAGCGCGTAGCCGCTTGAGCCGCCGTGCAGGTGATGGGCGCCGTGGTCGTTTTTTTCGAGCTCGTACTTTTTTCCGTCAAGCTCGAATTTGCCCGAGGCGATGCGGTTGGCGACGCGGCCGACCGCGCAGCCGAAGTACGCCTTGTTTGTGACGTAGTCCGCCGGGTTGTTAAACCCGAACACGACGTCCCTAAGCCCGCCGCTTTTATCCGGCACCCTCAGCGTGACGATCGAGCAGCCGATTTCGGTCACTCCCACTTGCATCCCGTTCGCGTTGGACATTTCGTAAAGGCAGCTTTGCTTTCCGTTCTTAAGTTTCCCGAAAATTTTTCGCGTGATCATGCTTCCATCCCCTTCGTTTTTATGATGCGGCCTTGCAAAAGGCGTCGAGAACATCGACCGGGGTGTCCGGAGGTATCTCGCAGCCCGCGCTTAAAAAATACTTGGCGCGGCCCGCCTCGCCTATGCAGCGGAGCGCGGCGTTTCGCGCGGCATCGGGCGAAGATAGGAAAATGTCCGCCACCGGGTCGGCGTTGCCCTTGACCGCCTTGCCGTGCGCGCCGTAAACCGCGGCGGCGCTTCGCAAATCGACCATGTGGTCGACATTATACAAGTCGCTTCCGTTTTGCGCGATCAACTCCAGCTTGTCCGAAGTGTTGCCGCAGATATGCGTCTTAACAAGTCCGCCTCGTTGCCTTACCGCCTCGGCGACCATTTTTTCGTACGGAAGCGCGAAGCGCGCGAACATCGCGGGCGAGATAAGAGACGCCGCCGCGTCGCCGCAGCCAATCATATCGGCGCCCGCCTCAAGCTGGTAAAGCGCGAAATCGATCACGGCGACTGTTAAAAACTCGAGTATCGCCTCGGCGGACTCCGGCTCCGTCGCGATCATCAGCATGAATTCGGTCAGCCCGCACGCGGAGCACGCCTCGGCGAACGGAAAGTCCACCCAGCCTAACACGAGCCGTTCGCTCCCGGACGACGCCATCATCTTTACGCTTTCGGCGCGCTCGAAGCAGCGCGTCCCTCGCCTTGCCGCGTCAAGCGGCCCAAACCGCTTCAAGTCGTCCGCGGAGGCGATCAGCGGTTTGGCGAGGTACGGCGGCTTGCTTTCCGGAAAGACGATTTCGCCGCCCAAATCCGCCGAAACGCGAAACGCGTCGGAGCAGGCGGTGACGGCGTCGATTCCGTGCCTTTCGGCGGCGGCAAGCTGCGCTTCGGCGAGCGCCGTCTTGTCTGTCGCGTACGTTTTGTACGTGATTCCCGCGTTTTTCGCGGCGTAACCCATAAGCAGCGGAAACACCGGGGTCCTATCCGGCGCGTCGCCCCGAAGGACGGCGAGGCAGCGTTTTTTTGAAGTCATTTTGGCGGGCCGGCCGCCGCTCATCTGTACGCGAATTCGGCGGAGTAGTCGTAGTAGCGCTTGCAGCCTTCGGGGCTTACGTTCCAGGGAATGTGGTTGCCAACGCACATGACGTAGCCGCCGCTCATCTTCCCGGTTTCGGCCATGCCCCGCACCATCGCCTTTATTTCCTCGGGCACGTTTCGCTGCAGCACGCGGTTGTCGCCCTCGCCCGCGATGAATAAATCCTTGTGTTTTTTCGCGATCGCCTTCCAGTCGGTGAACGGTTCGCTGACGATTCCGGTCGCGCCGCACGCGACGACGTCGTCGGCGTGGGCGTCCATGTTGCCGTCCGCCATGTATATCACGCGCTTGCCGGTTTGTTTGAGTATCCCCCAAAACTCCTCGTACCTTGGGAAGACGTATCTGTTCATCCATTTGGGCGAGCAGACCGGCCCGCGCGTGGTCATTATGTCGTCGTGGCAGACCACGAAGTTGACCGGAAGCCTGGCAATCGCCCTAAACAGCCGCCGGTTGATTTCGGCGAACTCGTCCATTATCCGCTCGAAGCGCGGGTCGAGGCAGCATTCCAAAAAAAGCTCCCAGCCGAAAGTCAGAAGCGGCCACATGAACGTCGTGTTGTAAAACCCCGCGCCGACCGACGAGCCCTCCGGCGCCTTGTCGCCCCATTCGGCGGGATAACGCTTGCGGTAGCGCTCGTAGATTATCTCCTCGCTTGAATAGTCCGCGTTTTCGACGACGTGCGGCCAGTCCGTGAAGTCCGCGTGCTTAAGCGGGCTGAAGGCGAACACCTCGTCGGCGTCCCTGAAGAAAGCTTCGCCGTGGATGTAAGTCGAGGTCATGGAGTCGCCCCAGCGCACCCGCGCCTTTTCGCCGTCGGTGGAAGGCCCGCCCGGGGCGCCGAGCTCGGGACGCTTCCTTGGTTCGTCCGTCGGAGGCACCGGCAGGTCCTGCGGGTACATCGAATTGAATTTCAGCCGGCATTCGCGCGGGTGGTCGTAATAGTCGATCCCGGTGATGTAGCTTTCGGCGTCGGGGTTCGACCAGTGCTCGTAATGCGGTATCCGCTTCGGGCCGCGGCCCATGTAGCTTTGGTAAAGCGCGTCTTCCATCATCGCCCGCCTTTTTGTCGGAGCGGCTTATCTGGCAGTCCGCCCGTCCGTTTGGTTGGGATTATAACGGTTTGTATGGTAGTATTACAACGCGTCGCAAATAAAACCGGAGGTTATGCTTATGGCTGATGCAACCCCTAAAGGCGGGGCGGTAGCGAAGATGCGAAGCTTTTATTCGATGGAAAAGGACGCTCCGCTCGTGCAGAAGGAGTTCGGCTTCTTTGCGATGGACCGCTGGAAGCGCGAGGGCCATATAAAGGACGGGGACGACCTTAACGCGCTGTTCGGCTTCGACGGCCCCTCGACCGCCAGCCTCGGCGGCCTCGGCTGGTGCGAGGCGGCGTTTATCCCCAGGTTTGACGAGGAAGTGATCGAGGACCGGGGCGAGCACGAGCTTGTGCGCGACTTCGCGGGGAGGCACGTGCTTTTTTTTAAGGGGCGGCGGAACGGCTTCATGCCGGAATACGTCGCGCACCCCGTGTCATGCCGCGCCGACTGGGAACGCGACGTAAAGTGGCGGCTTGACCCGGACGCGCCCGGCCGCTTAGACGACGCGCAAAAAAACGCCGAGTGGGCGGCCAAAACGGCGGAGACCGAGGGCTTTCGCGTCTGCCAGGCCGCGATAGGCGGCTACATGTATTTGCGCTCGCTCGTCGGCCCCGAGGGAATTTTATACATGGTCTACGACGACCCGGGACTTGTCCACGAAATGATGGAGGCCTGGTTCAATCTCGCCGACGCCGTGATCGAAAGGCATCAGCGTCACGCGACGCTCGACGAGTTTTTCCTCGCCGAGGACATCTGCTACAATCACGGGCCGCTGATATCGCCCGACATGATGCGCGAATTTTTATTTCCGTATTACAACCAAATCATCACAAACATAAAAAAGCGCCAGCTAGATAAAACGCGCCGCCTGTTCATCCAAATAGACACTGACGGCGACTGCCGGCCCGTGATCCCCGTTTATCAGGAGATCGGGATGGACTATATGTCCCCGTTTGAGGTGGCGTCGGGCTGCGACGTCGTCGAGCTCGGCAAGCAGTACCCGCGGCTTTTGATGCGCGGCGGGATCGACAAACGGATCCTCGCTTCGGGCAAAGACGCGATCGACAGGATGATTGAAAAAATCATTCCAACGATGAAGCGGCGCGGCGGCTACATACCGGTCTGCGACCACGGTGTGCCCGAGGAAGTCAACTTCGAGGATTACATGCACTACCGGAAAAGGATGGCGGAGTTTTAAATGGGCCGCGAACTGCTGCTTGGTATCGACGTCGGGACTTCCGCCTGCAAGGCGGCGGCTTTTTTCCGCGACGGGACCGCGGCGGCGCACTCGAGCGCCGAGTACGGGGTCAGCTATCCGAGGCCCGGCTGGGCCGAGCAGGACCCGAACGACTGGTGGGACGGCGTCAAACGGGCGCTGCGCGGCTTGTTTGATATGGGAATCGACCCCAGCGAAATTAATTGCATAGGCGTCGCGGGGCAGAGCTGGTCCGCAGTCGCGGTCGACGAAACGGGCGAACCGCTTTGCGAAACCCCGATTTGGATGGACACCAGGGCGTCCGATATCTGCGATGACATTAAAAAGACAATAGGCGAGGATATAATATTCGAGGTGTGCGGCAACCCTATGTCGCCCTCGTATACCCTCCCGAAGATATTATGGTATAAAAAACATCGCCCCGAAGTTTACGCGAAGACGCATAAAATAATGCAGTCGAACGGCTTCGTCGTGCAGCGGCTGACCGGCAGGTTCACGCAGGACATATCGCAAGGCTACGG
>WREB01000158.1 GCA_009779525.1 Defluviitaleaceae bacterium | reverse complement strand
TAAACCGTTCGCTTGGATCCTCAATTGGTCAAGCAGCCAGCCGGACGGCTTTATTTTGGTTAACTCGATTTGCGAAAGCGCGGGGCCGCTTAGCATTCGGTTTCGTACAGGGCTCCGCATAAGCCGCGCAGCGTTTCGGTATGGTCGCCTTCTATGTAAAAGCTTCTGCCGCCGTCGGCGACGGTCCTTGCCAAAATCGTCTTCCAGGGGCGGAAGTAGTACCTCGGGTTGTCTTTCGGCGGCTCCTCGCGGTAATTTTCGCCGGACAATGGCTGCGTGTCGAACACCGCGGTCGTGAAGTTTGCGATGCTTCCGCCCTCCTGCTTCGCGACGTTTCGCGCCATGGCGAGGCACTTGAGGTAGACCTCCGGCCCCGCGACCGCCGAACCGAAGTTAAGAAACACGCCGCCTTCAAGGTTTTCAACGCTTTTCGCGTATATTAGGAAGTCGGCATGCGAGGCGCCGCCTGCGGCGCGGCCGTCGAAATTGGGATGCTCGTGCGCGATGTCGCTTCCTATCCCGATGTGCGCGGTGACGGGGACCCTTTTTTTATAACCCGCCGCGAAGACGCTTATTTCCGCGTGCAAAAAATTATTTAACGCTATATAGCGCCCGACGGATTCGCCGAAACCGAGCCCCAATTTAAATCCTTCGTTTACGGCGTCGTTTAAGCGCCCGGTCTCCTCCCAAAGCCCGAACTGGCCCTCCGAGATGTATTTCGCGACGCTTTCGGTCGTGCCGCCAGCGAGCGCTAGTTCGAAGTCATGTATCGCGCCGGCGCCGTTCGTCGCAAAGTGCGTGACGAAACCGTCCTCCATAAGGCGGATCAGCCACCTGCTTAAGCCGCGCTTTATCACGTGCGCCCCGAACATCAGTATCACGGAGGCGCCCCTCCGTTTCGCCTCCCTTACGGCGGCGGCGACCTCGAGTATTCCCGGGTCCGGGGCAAGCCTTTGGCTAAGCTCGAACGGGAGTACGTCGGCGATCGTCATGTCGTGCCTGCGCTGCGACAGCGGAAGCAGCTTAAGCCTGCTTAAATCGAATTTTTCGAAATCCATTTTTTTGCTCCTAAGCGGATTCACGCCGAAAGGCGCTTTTTTATGTAAACGATTATCGAATGGCAGTAGCACAAGTGAAGATCTTCGATCTCCTCCATCGACCAGGAGGGCGCGAGGACGAAATTTTCGCACAAGCCCGCGAGCGATCCGCCGTCGCGCCCTCCGAAGCCGATTAACCCGATTTGGTTGGATGCGGCGTATCGCGCCGCCTTCAGGATATTCGGCGAATTCCCGCTCCCGGAAAAAATGACGAGAAGGTCGCCGCGCCTCGCGTGCGTCTCTAGCTGCAGCGAAAATATTTCGTCGTACGAAAAATCGTTGGCGAGGCACGTCACGACCGGAACGGGGTCGCAAAGGCACATCGCGTCAAACCCGGCGGCGCCGTCCGTCCTGCACCCCTTGACAAGATCGTTGCAAAAATGCGAGGCGGTCGCGGCGCTCCCCCCGTTGCCCGCGGTGAATATGCGCGAGCCTTTTTGCTTCGTCATTAAAATTTTTTCCGCGACGCCGTTTATGCAACCGGCGTCAGTCGCGATAAGCGCGTCGGCCACGCTTCGCAGATAATCATCCATGCGCCCGCCCCGTCCTTGTGTTTTGCTTTATTCTATGTTACTTTCGGGCCAAATGATAGCGCCGGAACGGGTTTTTTTATGGATCGCGCAAGGTTTTTAAGAATCTTAGAAAAATTCGGCGGGCTTTCGGTCGCTGTGGTCGGGGACTATTGCCTCGACGAATATCTGACGATCGATCCGCAGCTTGACGAACCTTCCCTCGAAACGGGGCTTACCGCATACCAGGTGGTAAAGCGCGAAACCTCGCCCGGCGCCGCGGGCACCGTATCAAAAAATTTCGCGCTGCTTGGCGTAAAAAAAGTTTATTCGATTGGCTTCGTCGGGGACGACGGGCGCGGTCTCGAGCTTCGAAGGGGGCTGGATGGCCTTGGGATCGACTGCGGCGGCCTGGTTAGCTCGCGCGAGCGGATAACCCCCGCCTACGTTAAGCCGTGGATGATGGAAAACGGGACGAAGCGCGAGATGAACAGGCTCGACGTAAAAAACAGGACCGCGACGCCGGCCGCGCTTGAGGATGAGTTGATCGGGTTGATTCGTTCCGCCGCGAAAAAAGTTTGCGCCCTCGTCGTGATGGACCAGATGACCGAGCGAAACTGCGGCGCGATAACCGACCGGGTAAGGGCGGAGATAATCGGATTGGCGAAAAAAAGCGGAGCGCTTATCGCCTACGCGGATTCGCGCTGCCGCATCAGCGAGTTTACCGACATGATAATAAAGGGAAACCAGTTTGAGCTCACCGGCGCCGAAATGAACGAGCGCGATTTTTCGGTCGGATTAAGCGAGCTTGCGCGCCGCTGCGTTCCGATAGCCGTGAAAAACAAAAAGCCTGTAGTCGCGACGCTCGGCGAAAACGGCGCCGCGATCATCGACGGAAACGGATTGACTTCGATTCCGGGGTTTTTTATTGACGGCCAGATAGACGTATGCGGAGGGGGCGACGCGTTCACTTCGGGGTTCGTCGCGGCTTTCGCTTCCGGCGCAAGCCTCGCGGAAGCCGCCCTGACCGGAAACCTCTCCGCCTCGATTTGCGTAACACAGCTTGGCTCGACCGGGACCGTCACGAGGGAAATGATGGCCGAAAGATTGGAAGCGAGTCTCGTTTCAAGATAAACCGCGTAAATGATGGTTTCTGTTAATTATATTCCGCAAAAAAATAACGGAGCCGCTTCCGCTAAGCCGCGTCAATCAAATCTAAATAAAACAGTTTTTTTTATATGTGAGTCGTCTTTACTTCTCGCCGTACCTTTCCAAAAACTTCCGCATCCTTTCACCGGACGGGTTGACGAGAAGCTCTTCCGGCGGCCCGTATTCCGCCACGATCCCGTCGTCCATAAAAAGCACCGTGTCCGCGATTTCCCTCGCGAAAAGTATTTCGTGCGTCACGATTATCATCGTCGTGCCCTTTTCGACAAGGCTCCTTATCACCCTTAAAACCTCGCCGGTCAGCTCCGGGTCGAGCGCGGAAGTGGGCTCGTCGAAGCAAAGCACGTCCGGCTTAAGCGCGAGGGCGCGCGCGATCGCGACGCGCTGCTGCTGCCCGCCCGAAAGCTGGTAGGGGTAGGAGTCGCGCTTCGTCAAAAGCCCCATCTGTTTTAAAAGCTCGATCCCCTCGTTTTTAATCTCTTCGAGGCGGATCCTTTTGTTTTTTCCGTCGTCTGGCTGTTCTTTGAGCGCGAGCACGCGGGCGAGCGTCACGTTCTGGAGCGCGGTGTACTGCGGGAATAGGTTGAAAGACTGGAATACAAGCCCGAAATGCAACCGCTTCTTGCGAAGCTCCTTTTCGCTTAGGTTTTTATCGCGCATCGCGTCGTAGATAACGTCGCCGCGTATCGAGATCGTGCCCGCCTCGAAGTGCTCGAGGAAGTTGAGGCCCCGAAGCAGCGTCGTCTTGCCGCTTCCCGACGCGCCGATAATCGCAAGGGTTTCGCCCTCCTTAAGTGAGAAGCTGATGTCCCTTAGGACTTCGTTGACCCCGAAAAACTTCATCAATTTGCTTGCTTCAAGTATCGCCATACGCGCCTACGCCTTAAAGTAATCGAGCCTGCGCTCGGCGTAGCCGAACAGCAGCGTTAGTATCCCGACGAACGCGAGGTAAAAGACGCCGGTGTAAAAAAGCGGCCAGACGAGCGCCCTGCTGCTCACGAAATTTTCGGCGACTTTTAGCATTTCGGTCACCATGATGACGCGCGCGAGCGCGGTGTCCTTGACGAGCGTTATCACTTCGTTGGACATCGGGGCGAGGATGCGCTTGACGACCTGAAGCAGCACGACGCGAAAAAACACCTGCGACTTCGTCATCCCAAGCACCTGGCCCGCCTCGTACTGGCTCCGGGAGATGCTTTCGATCCCGCCCCTGTAGATCTCTGAAAAATAGCAGGCGTAATTTATCGTGAACGCGATGATCGCCGCGTTGAACCTTGTGGATATCGGCGCGCCGAAAATAAAGCCAGGTACGTAGAAAATGATGAATATCTGAAGCATCAGCGGCACGCCGCGCACGACCCAGACGATCACCTTCACCGCGTAGCGCAGCGGGCCGAACCTCGACATCGAGCCGAAGGAAATGAAAAGCCCGAGCGGCAGCGCGAACAGCAACGTGAGCGCGAAGATCAGCAGGGTCGTTTGGAAACCCCCGAAGAGTCTGTAGGTTACCTCAAAAAATATCATGGAGTCCTTCCCCGGTCACATGGGCTTACAATTCGCGAAGCGAATGACTTGCCCCGGTCGCGAAGCTTACAATTCGCGAAGCGAATGACTTGCCCCGGCGCCTCTTAGCCCCTGAAGTTGCGGTCGATCTCAAGC
>WREB01000157.1 GCA_009779525.1 Defluviitaleaceae bacterium | reverse complement strand
GATCGGCGCCGACTTGCTTGCGCCGGGCGCGGTCGATACGCTGCCCGACGCGGAAAACGTTATATTCATGGCGGGACGCAAGTTCGGGACCGAAGGGAACGAATGCCTAACCTGGGCGACCAACTCGCTGCTCCCGTATTTGGTATCGGAAAAATATAAAAACTCGAGGATCGTCGTGTTTTCGTCGGGGAACATCTATCCGTTCAGAAGCCCGGACGAGGGCGGCGCTAACGAGCGGACCGCGCCTAACCCGGTCGGCGAGTACGCCATGTCGTGCCTAGCGCGCGAGCGCGCCTTCGAGTACGGTTCAAGCAGGCACGGGACGCGCGTCTGCATGTACCGCTTGAACTACGCGGTCGACCTTCGCTACGGCGTCCTGCGCGATATCGCGGCGCAAATAATTGAGGGGCGCCCCATATCCGCGGCGACGCCCTTTTTTAATTGCATCTGGCAGGGAGACGCGAACGAGGCGGCGCTCCGCTGCCTCGCGCTTTGCGAAAGCCCGCCCGGCGTTCTTAACGTGACGGGCCCCGAAACCGTGTCGGTGCGGCGAGCCGCCGCCTTGCTCGGCGAACGATTGAATATTGAACCGATTTTCGAGTGCGGGCCGGATATGCGAAGCGAACGCACCGCGCTTTTAAGCGACGCCGCAAAAATGCATTCGCTTTTCGGGTATCCAAGGGTTTCGCTTTTGACGATGATACGCTGGCAGGTCGAATGGATCATGGGCGGCGGGAGTTCGCTCGGCATTCCGACCCATTTCGAGGAACGCGGGGGCGTTTTTTGATGAGGGAAGAAACCGCCAAGGATTTGCTGCGGCGCGGAGTCTTGATGCCCGCGACGCCGCTTGCGCTGACAAAAAACAGATCGCTCGACGAAAAGCGGCAGCGCCTTTTGATGCGCTACTACCTGAGCGCGGGGGCGGGCGGAATCGCGACAGGCGTGCATTCGACCCAGTTCGAAATCCACGACGACAAAGTCGGCTTATACAAACCGGTTTTGGAAATTGTATCGGATGAAATAAACCGGCATGAATTAAAAACCGGAAAAGTAATCGTCAAAGTCGCCGGCGTTTGCGGAAACGCCGCGCAGGCGGCCCGGGAGGCCTCTCTCGCGCGCCGGTTAGGGTACGACGCGATACTCCTCAGCCCGGGCGGGCTTTCCCATTTAAGCGAAAGCGAAATGCTCGAGCGGACGCGCGAAGTGGCGAAAATAATTCCCGTGATCGGGTTCGCCTTGCAAAGCGCGGCGGGCGGGCGCGTTTTTTCATACGGCTACTGGGCCGCGTTCTGCGAAATCGAAAGCGTCGCCGCGATAAAGACCGCCCCGTTCGACAGGTACCAAACGCAAGACATCGTGCGGGCCGCGGCGACGTCCGGCAGGTCGGCCGAAATTGCGCTCTATACGGGCAACGACGATAACATCGTGGTCGATCTGCTTACCGAATACGAATTTACGCATGACGGCAAAAAATATAGAAAGCATTTCGACGGCGGTCTTCTCGGGCATTATTCGTGCTGGACCAAAAGCGCAGTCGAAATATACGAGCGCTGCGCCGCCGCGCGCGCAAGCGGGACGGTTGACGCAAGCCTGCTCACGCTTGCCGCGAAGGTGACCGACATGAACGCCGCGATCTTCGACCCGTCGCACGCGTACGCGGGTTGTATTTCGGGGATTCACGAGGTGCTGCGCCGCCAGGGGCTGCTCGAGGGTATTTGGTGCGTAAGCGAACGCGAACGTCTTTCGGACGGGCAGGCGGATGAAATCAGCCGCGTCTGCGCCGCGTACCCGGAGCTTGTCGACGACGCGTTCATCAGCGAAAACATAAGCGCCTGGTCAATGGATCTATGAGCGAAAAAAATGAATTGAAATCGGCCGTGTGCGCCTACATCGACGGTATCGGCGATATGATCGGGCAAACGGCCGACGAATTTTTGCGCGTACCGGAGCTTGGCTTCAGGGAGTTTATATCGGGCAAAATGATCGAGCGAAGGCTCGCGGCGCTTTGCGGAAGCCGAAACGTAACGGCGGGAATCGCGCTGACCGGCGTTGTCGCCTCGCACCGGTTCGGGGGCGGCGGCATAAACGTCGCGCTGATATCTGAGCTTGACGCCGTGGTATCGCCCGAGCACCATTCGGCCGACGAGACGACCGGGGCGGCGCACGCCTGCGGGCACCACATACAGACGGCGGCCGCGCTAGGCGCGATGGAGGCGCTGATTCGCTCGGGAATATCGGAGCGCCTATCGGGGCAGATCACGTACGTCGCCGCGCCGGCGGAAGAATTCGTCGAGCTCGAATACAGGAAAAACCTAAAGCGGCAGGGTAAAATCGGTTTTTTATCCGGCAAGCAGGAAATGATACGGTTAGGCGCGTTCGACGGCGTCGACGCCGCCGTCATGATACACGCGCATAACGACGAAACCGCGGGAGCGTACTTCGTCGGGGGCGGCAGCCTGGGATTCGTCGCGAAAACGATCGAATTCATCGGAAAGGAAGCGCACGCGGGAGCTTGCCCAAACGAAGGGATAAACGCGCTTAACGCCGCGATGGCGGCACTAATGTGCATCCACGCGAACCGCGAGACGTTTCGCGACGAGGACAAGATACGCATCCACCCAATCATCACCAAAGGGGGAGACCTGGTCAACATCGTGCCCGCGCGCGTTTCGATGGAGACGTTCGTGCGCGGCGCAAACAGCGCGGCGATTACGGACGCCGCCGCAAAAGTGGACCGCTCGGTCAAGGGCGCCTGCGTCGCGCTTGGGGCGGCCGCACAAATAGAAGACATCCGCGGCTACATGCCGCTTTCGCAAGACGAGGCGCTGACCGAACTGTTCGCCGAAAACGCGAAACGCCTCGGCGAAACGAAGCGCGTGGAACGCGGCGTCGACATGACGGGGTCGTCCGACATCGGCGACGTAAGCGCGCTGCTTCCGACGATACAGCCGACGGTCGGCGGATTCATAGGCAGCCCGCACACGCCGCGCTTCGAATGCGTCAACCCCGGGCTTGTATCGCGCGAAGCCGCAAAAATCATGGCGGCGACCGTAATCGACCTGCTATACGGAAACGCGGAGGAAGGGATTAGAATCAAAAAAAATTTTTCGCCGAAACTGAGCAAGGACGAATATATTCGTTTATTCGACGATAACGCGTAGCGAGAGGGGACTTCGATGAAAAACCTGCTTGGAGCGTACCATCCGTTTATCGAAAAAATTTTTGAAACGAAAAATTATCCGATGTCGTTCCTCGACGAAAGTCACCGGGACGCGGACGAATGGCGAAACGCCGCGCGCGGTTTAATCCGCAACCTATTGTCCGCCGAAATGCCCGAGACGCCGCTCGACTTAAAAACTCACGACGAATACGAGAAGGACGGGTTGACCTACAGGCACGTAAGCTACGCGATGCCTTACGGCCCGCGCGCCGAGGCGATACACCTGAGGCCCGCGGGCGAAAGCGGAAGGCTTCCCGGCGTGCTCGCCCTGCACGACCACGGCGGTTTTAAATATTACGGCAAGGAAAAGCTGACTTCGCCGAAAGACTGCCCGGAGGCGATGCGCGAATTTAAGCTGAAGTGCTACGAGGGGCGCTCGTGGGCGTCGGAACTCGCGCTTCGCGGCTACGAGGTCTTCGTTCCCGACGTTTTTTTATGGGGTTCGCGAAGGATCATGACAGAGGACGTTCCCGATTGGTACGCGGCGCACGAGGATTTACGCGAACCCGCCGGAAGCCAAAAGCACATCGAGGCGTACAACCGCTTCGCGGGCGAAAAGGAATCGGACATTGCCAAGGCGTTCAACGAGGCCGGCGTTACGTGGCCCGGACTCATGCTCTACGACGACACGAGGGCGCTCGACTGCTTTTTAAAATCGGCCGGCGTCGACGCAGGCCGGATCGGCTGCGGCGGCTTGTCCGGCGGGGGTCTTCGCACGGTTTACCTCGCGGGGATGGACGAGCGCGTAAAGGCGAGCGTCTGCGTCGGGTTCATGTCGACATCGGCGGAGATCGCGATGCATAAAGTCCATTGCCATACGTGGATGTACTACCTTCCGGGACTCGGAAGCCTGATGGATTTTACCGACGTCTACGCGCTTCGCGGCAGGAAGCCGACGATGGTCATGTTCGACACCGAGGATCCGCTGTTTACGACAAAGGGCCAGGAGGACGCGGACCGCAGGCTTAGGGCGATATATGCCAAGATGGGCGCCCCCGAATTGTACGAAGGGCGTTTTTATCCGGGCCCGCATAAATTTGATATTGAAATGCAGACGGACGCGTTTAATTTTTTCGACAAATACTTAAAGTAGGGGCGCCCAAATGGATATAGTGTTGAGCGAAAACGTACGGGAACTGGCGGCCAAGGCCGCGAAGCATGCCGCGCTTTTGATAGGCCGGGCGACCTACGAAGGAGGCGGCGCGCGGATACTCGTTTCGACAGGCCAGAGCCAGTTC
>WREB01000156.1 GCA_009779525.1 Defluviitaleaceae bacterium | reverse complement strand
GTAGTTAGCGTAGCAGTAGGCGCAGCCGCCCGTACAGGAGTTGTATGCGCCGACGTCGACGCTTTCGGCGCAGCCGCAGCCGGGCCTCTGGCCCTTCGCCTTCTTATGCGGGATCCCGAAAAGCTCGCCGTCGACGCAGCGGGCCTTTTTTATGCCGGCGGCGTCAAGCTCCTCACCGGGGGCGCACGAGTTAAGCTCGATCCCGCGGTTCGCGGCCGTTATAGCCAGTTTGCGAAGCATTTCAATTTTTTCGCCCATACTTATTTCTGTCAGATTAAGCTTCGCCTTGTTCGCCTTCGCGTTGCGATAACCGGTTTCGATAAAGCTGACCGTCACGGTTTTCGTCGAATCGCGAAGCTTCCGCGCCAGCTCACCGAACACGTTCAAATGGTATTCGACGGAATATTTTACGTTAATTAATATCGGGTCGTACCTCCAGACGACCCGGTCGGGCCCGAGCGCGTCTCCTAAGCGCCTGAAGGTTTCGGCGGCCGTCCGCAGTTCCGATGCGCGCGGTTCGATTTCGGTTCCGTACGGCGTCAGCGTGTATTGAAAATAAAATCTGTAATTACGCAGTTCTTCAAGCCTCGCCAGCATCGGTCCGGGATTTTTCGTCCAGAACACGATCCCGCCGACGTTTTCCGGGGAAAGCGAAACCCTGCGAGTTTGGGAAAAATTCATCGGGTTGCGGACGGATACGAAGCCCTCGCCGACGCGGTTGAAGAACCAATCGGAATAAAACCAGGGGATATCCGTTCGCCTGCTCGCGCTTATTATCATTTTAGTCCGCTTAAGTAAGCGTCCGCGGCCTCGCTCCATTCGGTAAGGTATTCGCTGATCGAACGGTGCCTTCCGCTTCTCGCGGCGCTTGCGGCTTTAAGCGCGACATTATAAGTTTCGTCGTCAAGCGCCCAGCTTTCGCGGCCGAAGCGCGGATTCGAATTTTCGTCGCCGGCAAAAAAAACGAACGCGAGCGCGCCCATCGTATAGACGTTGCTTATTTCGTCGACTAATCCGTAAATCCGTTTTTCCTCCGGCGACATCAGCGCAGGGTCCCCGCATATCGTCCCGTTTCCGTTCATGTAGGATTGTTTCGCGTAAAAATCGACGTCGCAAATCGCGAAATCGCCGGTTTCGAAATCATAAAGCGTGCTTTGGTCGTTGAAGTCGATCGCGACGTAGCCCTTACTTGCTGCGTGCGCGTGAAACTCGAGTATTCCCGCGTAAACGCGCAGCTTTTCCCTAACCGGGAGCGCCATGAACCTGATGTTGTCCCCGCGCTGCCAATAGCCGCAGCTTACCCCGTCAAACCAATCGTATACCGCGATGAAGCCGCCGCCCGCGTCCTCCGCGTAAAGCTGCCCGATAAGCAGGGGATGTCTTAAGTCCTCATGCTTTTTTACCGTGGCCTTAAGGCGGCTTATGGCGTCTTCGGCGTTAAGCCTTTCGTCCGCGCGCACCGCCTCCGCCCCCGCGAATTTAAGGAAATAGCGCTTTCCCGCTTTTACCGCTCCGAAGCTGAGCGCGCCGGAACTTTGGTTTTCGAATAGCTTGAAAATATCGCCGTATTTTTTCAGGAAGCCGAAATCGAAGGGCTTCCTCAATTCTAGCTTTATTCCGCCGATATGCGTAGTGAACATGGGAATACTCTCTTCCAAATAAATAGGCGCGCGGTTTTCGCCGCCCGAAATGCGTGCTATTATAGCAAAAAATACCTAAAAGGTGGGTTTATGGCAAACGAGAGGGACATCGAGATCGTGCGCGAGCTCGCGAAGCGGACCGCGGAGATCGCAGCGAAAAACGTACAGGACGAACGCCGCGAGATGTGGCGCAACCAAAACGATTTCATCCGGGTTCGTCCGCCCGTTTTCATCAACGGCGGCTACACCCGCGAACTGCTAGAACCCATGCTCGTGTGCGAGGACCCTTTCTGCAGGGCCTACGAGCAAACTTTCAGGAGCAAGATCTTCCAGGATACGTTCGGGGACGACTACATAATCGAACCGTGGGTCGCGCTTCGCGCTTCGGTCGTGACGAATCCGGAGGGGATTTGGGGCGTAAAAAACGACGTTTTGCGCTACGACGGCGACACGCTTGCGTTCCATGTGCGCGGCGCGCTCGACTCGCTGGATAACGTTTCCAAGATGGCGGTGCCAAGGCATTCAATCGACGAGGTGAAGACGAGCGAGAACGCCGAAAGGCTAAGCGAAATGATCGGCGGGATTATGGAAATTCATATCGACAGGAGCCCCGCTTGGCACGGCTGGCACGCGGACATCTCGACCGATATCGGCTACCTGCGCGGGCACGAGCAGATGCTTTGGGACATCATCGACGAACCCGAGGCGATGCACAGGCTGCTCGCGTTCATGCGGGACGGAATCCTAAAGGCGCAGGACGAGGCGGAAAGGGCGGGGGACTACAGCCTCGCCGAACAGGGAAACCAGGCGATGACCTATTCGAAGACGCTCGCCCCGCCCAAGCCGAACAGCCACGGATCGAAGCGAAGCGAGATGTGGGCGTTTTTTGCGGCGCAGGAATACGCCGTGATCTCACCCGAGCAGCACGACGAGTTCCTTTTGCAATACCAGCTTCCGATAATGGAAAAATACGGGCTGACCGCGTACGGCTGCTGCGAGGACCTGACGCGCAAGATCGGGATTCTCCGCAAGATAAAAAATTTGCGCCGCATTTCGGTGACGCCTTTCGCCGACGCGCGTGCCTGCGCCGAACAGATAGGCGGCGACTACGTAATATCGTACCGCCCGAACCCGAGCCTCGTATCGTCCGGCTACGACGAGGAAATAATCAGGAAAACGCTGACGCGCGACATGAAGGCGTTCGCGCAAAACGGATGCTTCGTCGACATATGCCTCAAGGACGTCTCGTCGGTCGAGCGGAAGCCCGAAAGGCTCCTGCGGTTTACCGAAATCGCGAAGCGGGTGGCGGAAGACTATAATCCCGCGTAAACGAAGCCGCGCGGTGTTTGCGCTATGGTCCGGCGCATGATCGTAGAATGAAAGTCGTGCTTGCGACATTCAACGCGTCTTATTCGCACGTTCCGCTTGCGCTTTACGCGCTGAAGGCGCACTGCGCAAAATACGCCGGCGAAATAGCGATCGAATCGTTTACGGCCTCACAGCCGGACGAAGCGGCGCTTGACGCGATTTGCAAGCATAATCCGGTCGCGGTCGGGTTTTCGTGCTACGTCTGGAACATAGAAAAGACGCTCTGCGTTGCATACGCGCTTAAAAAAAGGCTGCCGGGCGTTTTGGTCATATTCGGGGGGCCCGAGGTAAGCGGAAACGGCGGCGAAACTTATTTAACCGGCGGATTTGCCGACATAGCGGTCACAGGCGAGGGCGAAAAACCGCTTTTCGAAATTTTAGACAGGCTTTTCGCGATCGAAACCGGCGGCGCGATTAAAAACGGCAATCCTTTAAAAACGGTCAACGACATTATTTTTTCGCATGAAATTAAAACCGAAAATAAACGCGATTCAATAAAAACCGCGGCTACGGATAATTTTTTTGCCCGCGAAAAATGCGGCGTTTGCAACCCCGACGCATCAACAATCGCCTGCGGAGTCGCTGGCGCTTCGTATCTGTATAACGGCAGAATCGTATATAACCCCACGGAAACGCCCGCGGGGATTTTTTCGTTTCCCTTTCCATACCCGGACGGCTTCCACGGGTTTATAAAAAAAACGCTTTACTACGAAGCGTCGCGCGGCTGCCCCTTCAAGTGCGCCTACTGCATGTCCTCGCTTGCGGGGACGCCAAGGCGGAGGGAGCTTAGCGATGTCTTTGCGCATTTGAAGCTTTTAATGAAATCCGGCGCGCGCCGCGTAAAATTCGTCGACCGGACGTTTAACGCGGACGAGGATTACGCGACGGCTATTTGGGATTTTTTAACCGAAAACGACGACGGTTCGATGAGTTTCCATTTCGAGGCGGCGGCCGAATTGCTCGGCGAAAAATCGTTCGCTTCGATCGGCAGGGCGCGCCCGGGCTATTTTCAGTTCGAGGCGGGCATCCAATCCACCGACCCGGACGTTTTACAAAACGTCGGCCGCCATTCACACATCCCGCTCGCGCTAAAAAACATCAAGCGCCTTGCCGCGCGCGGAAACGCTCATACGCACGTGAGCCTGATCGCGGGGCTCCCGGGGGATCGTATTGCTACAATCGAAAAATCGTTTAACGACGTTTGCGAAACGGGCGCAGCGCAAATACAGCTCGGGTTCCTTAAAGTCTTGAAGGGGACCAGGCTTTGGGGGGAGGCTTTAAATTACGGGATCGCCTGCGCCGGCCGACCGCCGTATGAAATTATCAAGAGCGATACGCTATCGGAAGCGGAGGTAAAAACGCTTAAGGTTGTCGCCTGGTCCGTCGATTCATTCCGCAACACGGGATTCTTTGCGCATACGGTTGGTTATTTGCTGCGCTTTTTTAATGGGC
>WREB01000155.1 GCA_009779525.1 Defluviitaleaceae bacterium | reverse complement strand
CTTTTGCTCGCGAAGGTCGCGGACATAGCCCGCCACGGCGTAGTCATCGTCGTACGCAACGCGGACGAGCGTGATTTCCGAAGGGATCGGCGCGCCTTCCGAATCGCGGTGCTCCCATTCGAATACGAATTCGCCTTCTTCGAACGCCCTCCTGATATTCAACTCGGCCTGAACCGTCGACCTCGCGCCGTTCGGCTGGAATTCGGGCGAAAGATGGCGAAAGCGGTCGATATAGTCCTGCTTGTCCTTCATTTTAAACAGGCGGACGGTTTCCTCGTTGCAATTTAAAAGCTTCATGTTCCTGTCCCATAAGTGGACGGCGAGCGGAGTCGTGTCTAGCAAAAGCTGCGTCCGGTCATGCGCCTCGCGAATTTGGGCCGCCTGCAGGTTGCGGTTTATCGCGTTTACGAACATCAGCGCCGCCGAATGAAGTATCCCTATTTCCCCTTCGGAAAAATAACGTTTTTTTACGTTGTCGTCGACGCAAAACAATCCCCATAGACTGCCCCGGTAAAACAGCGGAAGCGTAATAGTCGAGACTATTCCCAGGGGACCAAGCAACTCGCGGTCTTCGTCAACGAAACTTTCGACCGGGCCGTTTATATATTCGCCCCTGAAAAAAAGCTCCTTCCATCTCTCGGTGTACGGGACCGCCGTCCCGATCGCGATCGGCGGCGCTTTTTTCCCGTCGTCGGAGAGCCATCTAAACTTCAGAACGAAATGCAGGGCGCCCTTTATCGTTTCGTTGGGCCATATCTGCACGTTGTCGGCGTCGAGGTGTTTGCCTATGAGCTCCATGCCTTCGAGAAGAGATTCTTCGAAATTATCTTCGTTGGCCGCCGTTAAAAGAACTTCAGCGACTTTGTTTAGAGTGTTCAAAAGGCCGTCGCGTTTCCTTATGTCGTTCATCATTTGCCTTTGTTCGCGCAGGTCCCTCGTGTAGCCCGCTATCACGTAGTCGTCTCCGTATGCGAGGCGGACCAGCGTCACCTCGGAAGGGATGGTTTCGCCGTCCGCGGACTGGAACACGAAATGCGTGACGTTGCGCCCCACGGCGTACGCTTCCTCGAAGAGGCGCTGGCCTTCCTCGATCGAATTCTTTCCGTTCGGCTGGAACTCCGGGAAGATTTCAAAATAACGATCCATGAATTCTTTCTTGTCCTTGAATTTGAAGAGCTTAATCGATTCTTCGTTGCATTCGAACAGTTCGTATTTCGTTTCGTCGATGCGCTTCATCAACCGGCACGCGATGGGCGAAGTGTCGAGAAGCAGCCTCGCGCTGTCCTGCGTCGCCAGGCCTCCGACGTCGTTTATTCCGTTGATACCATTCTTTTGGTCGGGCACGAGGTTCACCGCCGATTTAAATAATAACCGCTAAGCATTAATAAAAAGGGTTTTCCGTTTTACCGGACAACCCGTTTCATGCGATGCGGATGACAGGACTTGAACCTGCATGTCCTTGCGAACACTAGAACCTGAATCTAGCGCGTCTGCCAATTCCGCCACATCCGCGTCGGCTCAGTTAATATATTCGCCGGCTTTCCTTTTGTCAAATGATGAGAGTCCGTATTTTTCGGCGATCCGCTTCAGCGTTTTAAAGAATCTGTCGCCGCCCGCGAATATCAACAGCGCGTTAACGGCCGAATGCATCGAATCGAATATAAAAGAAGCCGCGTAAACGCCCGCGACTTGCGCGAAGCCGGACGCCGCAAGTCCGAGCGATAGAATCATCCATACGTTCATTATCCATCCGAACAAGAATCCCCAGGCGGCGCCGAAAACGACCCTAAGCGGCTTGTTTTTCGAAAGCGGGAGGCGAAGCAGGCCCGCGGCGCCTCCCATCATCCCCCACGCGGCCATTTGGAACGGCGTCCAGGGGCCGAAGCCCATCAGAAAGCTTGAGAGGAGCGCCGTAAGCGCTCCGACCATAAACCCTGTTTCGGCGCCGATCGCTATTCCGGCGATTATTATTATGAACGAACTCGGCTGCACGTTTGGGATCGGCGTGAATATGAATCTTCCCGCCGCGGATATAGCAGATAGTATGGCGATGAGCACGAGCTTCTCCGCGGTCGCCCGCCGCTTCTCAAAAACAACGAAAGCCGCGGCAAGCGTCATGATAATTATTACCGAAACCGCCGCAAAAAAACTATCCATCGTAGCCGAACGCGTCCTCGGGCAGCACGACCGTTTCGTCGATGTGCCTGAACGCCTTGTGTAGCGCGGTTGTGTAGTGCGAGCTGCCGCGAAAGAAATCGCGGGGTTCGCCAAAATACGCTATCTCGCCGTCAAAAAGCATCGCGCATCGGCCGGCGTAGCGCGCGGCGAACCCGATGTCGTGCGTCGCGATGATTACCGCGGCGTCGGTTTCATGAAGCAGTTCGGCGAAAGTCCGCTTGGTTTCGGGGTCCATGCCTTTGGTCGGTTCGTCGAGCGCGATTATATCGGGGTTTCCGAGAAGGATCGATAGGAAGACGACTTTTTGCTGTTCGCCGCCGCTGATATCGAACGGATTCTTATCGAGAATGCCGTCGACTTTCAATCTTGAGGCAAGCTCCATAAAACGCGGGTTTGCCTCGTCCATTTCGCCGCGAACGGAATCGCTCGAAAAATAATCCCTGACATGCTGGGGCATGTAACCGATTTTTTTCGCGTTTACGCGGGCGCGCCCCGAATACGGCTTGTTTATTCCGGCGATCATTTTAAGTAGCGTCGATTTGCCGCAGCCGTTTCCGCCGACAAGGCAGACTATCTCGCCCCCGTGCAGATTAATTGTCAGCCGGTTTAGCACCGGTGAGGGTTTGCCGGGATAATGGAAAACGATTTCGCTATACGAAACCGCCGCGTCTTTTTTGTTCTTATCGCGCCGCTTGCCGGATTTGCGTTCGGCACCGTCCGCTTCGCGTCCGGTTTTTTTTAGGAAGTTTCCGTTTTTATATGACTGCATGAACCCGCGCGGAGTCAATATGACGCGCCCGTCGATCCGCATGGATACCGACGGGATTTCCGGCACGAACGGAACGCGTCCGCTCTCATATAAAAAGCGGATCGTTTCGTCAGCTTTGCCGGCGAATAATACCGCGCCATCTTCCATATAGACGATTCGGTCGGATATCGCGGCGCATTCGTCAAGGCGGTGTTCCGATAGCACGACCGTGACGCCAAAGTCCGCGTTCGCCCTGCGGACCGCCTCAAGAAACGCGGCGCCAGCCAACGGGTCAAGCTGCGAAACCGGCTCGTCCAACAGCAATAGTTTGGGTTCGCACATCAGGGCGGCGCAAAGCGAGGTCAGCTGCTTTTGCCCGCCCGAAAGCGTTTCGGTTTTGGCGTGCAAGATATCCTCAAGCCCGAAATAACCCACCGTCTCGCTCATTCGTTTCTTCATCAATACCGGCTCGACGCCATGGTTTTCCATTTGGAAGGCAAGATCGTTTATGACGGAGGGCAATACCAGCTGCGTTTCCGGATTTTGGAAAACGATCGCCGTATCGCTTTCGCGTTTGGGTCCTGCGAACTCGCCTTCGTACGAACCGGCGGGCGAAATGGCGCGCTTCATGCATCGAAGCAGGGTCGTTTTGCCGCTTCCGGAAGGCCCGCATACCGAAACGATCTCGCCGGTTTGGAAGGTTAAGTCAATATTTTTTAACGCGGGATGGTCGCCAAGCGCGTAGGTAAACCCGAATTTTTTAAACTCGGCCGTCATGGTTTGCATAGGAAACGCCGCGCGGCCGGCGCGAAGTAAAGCGCGAAAGGCAACGCCAAATAGACCGCGCATAAAGAAAATGTCGCTTGGCCAGGCGCCCCGAGGCCCGGTTTGTCTAAAACGGGGTAAAACGAATATTCGGCCGCGCCTGAAGCGGCGCAGATAAAAATTATGACGATCAAGGCGAACGCGAACGCGAGGATCGAAGCGTCGCGCGCACCGAACAGATACGAACGGTAGTTAGTGCGGCGCGCGGAGCCATAATCCCGAGCTTTTAAAACTTCCGCCGTTTCCATGCCCTCCTCGAGGCTGCGGGCCGCGAACGCGTCAAGCAACCTAAGCGCCGCGGAAATTTTATCCTTAAATTTCGTCCCCGAAATCTCGTTTCCCCTCGTTTTTTGCACACCGACAAAGTCCGCGGCCCTCTTTTTAAAACGCGCCGCCGAAGTTACGGCCATGCTAAGCACGAAGGCGGTTCGGGGGGCGAAACGCGAGCCGAGGTAAAGGAACGCCCTTTGGTCGAGCGCGGCGTTGATCGAAACGAAAAGAATCAAAACGTTTAGCAGCATGAAAAAATAGACGAAACCGTACGCGAACGCCTCGAGCGTAACCGGGTTACCGAAAAAATAAAAAGCGATCGTCGAACCCCTCCTGCCGAAAAGCGGGTTAAGCAGGCATATCACCAAACCGACCGGTACGATGAAGCGAAGCGTCCTCAAGGTATTGCCAACCCCCGCGAAACAAAACGCCTGCAGCGCTATCATGATCGCGAACGCTATTAAAAAAAGCGGGTGACT
>WREB01000154.1 GCA_009779525.1 Defluviitaleaceae bacterium | reverse complement strand
CCCCTGCGGTATTCGTCGGTAGGCTGGCCGTCGGTCAAAAGCACAAGCACCGGGGGAAGGCGCTTGGTATCCGAAGGGAATTGGCTTAATTCGCCGGCGGCGAGCTCAAGCGCCAGCCCCATGCTGGTGATTCCGCCCGCGCTTAGGTCCGGCCAGCTGAAATCCTCGATGGGGGTTGCCTGGGGTATGTGCCAGACGGCGCCGTCCGCAAATTTTATCGCGCGCACCAAAAGCCTGGCGTTTGGGTTGGAATCGGCTTCTTTCCTCATGTCGGGTATCGTCTGCCTGATCGCATAGTTTAGCGTTTCTATCTTTTCGCCTTCCATCGAGCCCGAACAATCCGCGATCCATATGAAATCCAGGATGCGGGACGACATTTCGCCGCCGGGCATATTGTTGCTTTCCTTCATTAATTATCCTCCTCGTTCGTTATTTTATGACGCCTTCAATCGGGCCGAAATTTATTTTTACCCCGATTATAAACGGCACGGTCCGGCCTGGCTCGATAACGGCCCTTTCGCCCGAGGGTTTCGTGATCGTCCAGTTTTCGCCGCACTCGTTTTCGAGCCCCCATTTGTTGTTTAACGTAGGATGCCGAACCACCTTGCCGATCGTCCTTGCATAGTCGTAGTCGCCGTAGACATGATGGGAATGCAGTTTAGCGCCTCGGTTAAGCATAACCGTCCTCTTGCCAAGCTCGAGGCGCGGCGGCGGCGCGATCTTCCGTCCGCAGCCCCAGCAGGGCGAAACGGATTCGTAAAAATTTTCTTTTCCGCAATCCTGGCAAAACATGATGCTATCGCGAAGCGTCGCGAACGCGTCCTTCCACTCCTTTTCAACGACGCGCCGCGAGCAGTCCCGGAGGCCCCGCGTGAACGAGCGAGTGAACATTTCGCGGATAAACGGGGGGTATATTTTCCAAAATATAATCGCGTTGTCCTGATAGCCCGGGACCGGGCGGTTCGACGCGTCGTCCGGATCCCATATGAAAACGGGTTCGCGGCCGTATATCTTCTCCATCGCCTTCGCGTCGAAACATTTTATTTCGGCTTCCATCCGGCCTTCCAGCGGATGGTGAAGCATGAACATGTAAAAAAGCAGGACCGCCATCGAGTACAGGTCCGTTTCCGTCGATAGGCCTTTCTTTCCCGTGACGATTTCCGGCGCGATAAACCTGGGAGTCCCGATCGCGCCGCTTTCGCTTTCCCTGTTTATCGTGACGTTGTCGTTGTCGCATATCAGGACGTCCCCGTCGTCAGGGTTGAAAAAAAGGTTGCCGAACGAAATATCCCTGTAGCACAAACCGTGCGAATGGAGGTTCTGGTACCCGTCCGCCAAATTTATCGCGGCGAGGCAAAGCGAGCCGAACGAAGGATTCGCCCTCCGCTTCATCAAGTCGACCACGCTTTTATAATACGGCGGCCGCAGTCGCATGACGTAGCCGAAGGACCCTTCTCTTGCGACTATGTCTATCGGCCATAAAAACCTATGGTCGGGCGAGCCGCGCTCTATCAGGCGTTCGATAAGCTTCAATTGGTAAGGCGTCGCGGAACGCTTGTAGTACCACTTTAACGCGTAGCGGACTCCGGTTCCCTTATCCTCGATCTCATACACCTCGCCCTGGCCGCCCGAGGCGATGAACTTTATGACCGCATATTTTATTTTATGCTTTGAGGTCAGCTTCGTCCCTTCCGGTATCGCGTAAAACATCATATCCTCCATCCGCTGAAATCGCATTGGCCCTTGTCCATTGCCGCGTTCGGATGGAGCATCGCCGTAACTAGCGTCCCGTCGCGTTTTATCCCGACGATATGGTAGCGTCCCGCCGCGATTGCGGCTACGTCCCGCCAGTCGTCAAGGCTGCATTCGATTCCGGTATCCGACCAAAAATAAGCGAGCAGCTTGACGCGCCCGCCCTGCAGGATACCGGCTATATAGTCGGGGGCCGCCGATATTTGCGATACGCCCCTGTAGTCGTAGAGGCCCGGCTTATCGATCGGGGTTTTTCCGACTTTCGCGATCCTGCCGTCGGATAAAAGCGCTACGGCCCGTCCCGGCGCGGCGTTTTCAATCTCCGAAACGCCGCTTAAATTCGCGACCGAGATTTCGCCGCGCTTGTTGCTGCCCTTGACCAGCGCCTTTCCGTCTTTTTTTATGGCGAACGAGCATTGGCATCCGGCGGCGACCCGCGTGATGTTCCTCCAAAACTGCACGCCGCACTCGCCGTTCTTGTTCTGGCCCGAAGCCACGACCGTCCCGTCCGACCTAAGGCCCACCACGTGCCTTGTCCCGGCCGATATTTGCGTTATATTCGTCCAATGGCGAACGTTGCACTGCCCGAAATCGTTTCTCCCGGTCGCTACGGCCGTTCCGTCCGACTTTAGCCCGACGGTGAACCCGGTTCCCGCGGATATCTCGATTATTTCGCGCCACGCGTTGGTATTGCACTGTCCGTCCTCGTTTGGGCCGGAAGCGTGCGCCAGGCCGTCAGCCGTTACCACGGCGGTGTGGTAGTCCGCCGAAACGCGCCGCCGTAGCGATTCGGTGACCGGCGCGGCATGATCCTCATTTTTGCCGCCGGCCATCGCGTTTGGTAATTTGTAAAATTCTTTTTCGTGGATTTGCGTGCCACCGTCAGCCGGTTGCGTTTCGTCCATTTCCGAAACTTCCGGAACCGGAAGGGAGGCGCGTTCGAGCTCGCGAAGATACATGGCGCCCGTCTTGATTTCGGAGTAGCCCAGGATCGCGCTGAATACGTTAACGACCCATATCGCGGTGCTTTCGTCGACCGAATACGTGCCCTTAAAATTTTGCACGAGTTTAACCCGCATGATCGGATACGCGTTACCGGCGTGCTTCAATTGGAAATAGCCGTTCATTTCTAAAAAATTAACGACTTGGATCGTTTCCTTGCGCATGAGAGGCGCCACGTCGTTAAGGAGGTACTTGACTCTTATGTGGTTATAGAATACGGCGTCGCCGTACGTGTCGCGAAGCGTAATGAGGGAATCGATAATCCGGTTATCCATAATACCCCGTTTTAATAAGGTCGCTTGATCGGATACCAGTTCGCGACAAAATCCTGCGAACCGTTGCGAAGCAGCCAGACAAGATCCGTGCAGGCGGCGCATAAGCCGCCGTCCCTGGTCAAGCCGAGCAGCCGTTTGTATTTTCCGTAGATCGAAGCAATGTCTCGCCATTCGTCCGCTTTATTGGATTTCCGCTGCATGTCGCGGTCGAAGGGAAGCACCCTAACCGTCCCGTCCGCACGAAGTATCGCGAAGGCGTCGGAAAGATCCACGATCGAGATCACATCGCGCCACTGGGCGTAATAGTTGTCGGGCATCCCCATCTTATATATGCGGCCGTCGTTCTTTAAGACGACGCTTCCGTTCACGAACGTCGAAATTATCTGCGAAACGCCGGTAAGGCGCGAAGCCCATCCGGTTTCCTCCGAAACGTCTTCCGGCGACGCGCCCGGAGCGACCGCCGTCATTACGCGCCCGTCCTCGCGGATGCCAAAAATCCCCTCCGGAAATTTCGCGATCGACTTTATCAATTTAAAACACTAAAGATCGAAGCGCGACTTGCCCGCGGCGACGGCACTGCCGTCCGTCCTCACGCATACGGTGTCGTTCCCGAACGCGTAGACCGACGCGATTCCATTAAGGTGCCCGACGTCGCACTGGTCGTTCGCGTTCGAGCCCGCGGCTAGCACGCGGCCGTTTTCGCAGAGCCCGACCGTATGCGTATCGCCCGCCGCCACGGCGACGATATCCTTCCAATTGCCGACGTCGCATTGGAAATGATCGTTGCTTCCGTGGGAAAAAACGCTTCCGTCCGCCGATACCGCGACGGTATGCGACTTGCCTATCGCCACGGACGAGCGCGCGCCCGGATGCGTAACGGATTCGGATTCGGCGCCCCAGGCAGTAATCGGCGCGGCCGCGTCCTCGAACCCCAGCGCGCACGCGAACAAATTCGCGACCCAAAGCGCCGCGGCGCGCTCGACGCAAAATGTATCGGTAAGCGATTTGATCAGCCTGTTTTTAACCAGCCTGTAGTTATCGCCCGCGCCGCGAAGCGTTTTATAACCGTTTAACTCTATGAAGTTCCTAATTAAAATTCTTTCGCGCGCCATGTTCGGCGCGAGATCGAGCAGGACCGCGTTAGCGCGCGCCATGTTGCCGAAAAAATCGTCGCCGTAATCGTCGATTATCCTTTTTATAATAGGAAGGAGCGCGTGATCCATCCCTTACAGCCTCATCAGGTACGAAAGCGGCGGCCGCTTTATCCCCACCGATTTTTGCGGGCACAATTCTTGGCAGCAGTAGCACCTGATGCAAGTCTTGTAATCGATTTTCGCCTTTGATCCGTCGATTTTAATTATGCCGGCGGGGCAGCTTTCCTTGCAAACCCCGCACCCGCTGCACAAGACGCTGTTTACAAAGGGCCGCGTCTGCACGAACCGCGACAAAAATTTCTTTATTATGCCGGGCGCCTTGGTTTCGTTAAAAT
>WREB01000153.1 GCA_009779525.1 Defluviitaleaceae bacterium | reverse complement strand
TCCAATTCGCGACCGATACGGATAAAACCGTAACGCTCGGCTTGAACGACGCGAAAACCGGTTTGCCCAAAACGGTCATCAACGACTTTTTAGGGCAAATGATATCCAGCGGGGCGCTAAACGGTAAAAACGGCGCGGTAAACCGCGTGAGGAAGGGCGAGCTCATCCGGCTCGAAACGGAAATCCTAATATAAAAGCGCTTTAATTTAAAAGAGAAGGGCTCCGCGGTTTGCGCGGAGCCCTTTTTTACGCCTTATCCTTTTTTTCTTTCGGAGTTTCGCTTGCTTTTTCGTTTGCGGCGATCAGCTCCAACTTATCAGCCTCTGGCTGCCTGTAAAACAACACGGATAAATACGCGAGGCGTTCGGCGAACTTCCTTTCCAACATATCGGACGTATACCTGAACTGCCAATTGCCCGAGGGTTCGCCGGGGAGGTTCATTCTGTCGCCGCCGCTAAGCCCCATGACGTCCTGTATCGGAACCACCGCAAGCTTGGCGACGGAGCCGTACGCGAGCCTTATCATGTCCCAGGGGGCGTCCTCGCCGGAGACGTTCAGGTACCGCCTGAAATAATCCTTTTCTTCGCCGTCGGCTTTTTCGTACCAGCCGGAAGTCGTGTCGTTGTCGTGCGTCCCGGTGTAGACGACGATGTTGTCGTCGGAAAAATTATGCGGTATGTAGGCGCCCGAACCGTCGGGCCCGAACGCGAACTGCAGCACCTTCATTCCGGGAAGGCCGAAGGAAAGGCGCAGCTTGTTCACTTTCTCCGTGATGACTCCAAGGTCCTCGGCGATTATCGGAAGGTGCCCGAGCTTTTCGTCGATCGCATTGAAAAAATCGCGCCCGGGGCCTTTCGTCCATTTGCCGTTTTCGGCGGTCTTTTCGCCGTACGGTACCGCCCAGAACGATTCGAATCCGCGGAAATGGTCGATCCGGATGATGTCGACGTTGGCGAGCGTCGCGGTTATGCGCTTAGCCCACCAGTCGTAGCCGGTCTGCTTATGCGCTTCCCAATCGTACAGCGGATTGCCCCAGAGCTGCCCGGTTTCGCTGAAATAATCCGGCGGGACCCCCGCGACCGAAATGGGCCGGCCGCGGCCGTCCAGGCAGAACAGCTCCGGATTCGCCCATACGTCGGACGAATCCATCGCGGTAAATATAGGGATGTCCCCCACTATGGAGACGCCCTTCGCGTTCGCGTATTTTTTTACGCCCTGCCATTGCCTCGCGCATTCGAATTGCAAAAACTTATTCAACTCGATTTCTTCGGCGAGCTCGGCCCGCTTTGACGCGACCGCCGCCTTGTTTCTTGAGGCGAGCTCCTTCGGCCAGCTGTTCCAGACGGCGCCGTAGAAATAGTCGTTTAGCTGGTCCTCCGTCATCGCGTCCGAATTGGTTTCTCTGTACGCAACAAGCTCGACGGGTTCGAACTGCTCCCTGCGTTCTTCGAGGAAAAATTTTTTCAATGAAACGAAAAGCGCGTAGTCTTCGAGCCACCACGCGTTTTCTTTGCAAAACTTAACGAACCGCCTTTTTTGCGACGGCAGCGCATTTAGCTTAAACGCGGCGTGCGCCTTGCCAAACAGCCCGGTTTTATACTCGATCATTTCGCCGTAGTCTATTTTGCGCGGATCAAACTCAGGCTTTTCTTCCAGATCGGATTTGTTCAGATAACCCATCTTGCGAAGCTCGTCAGGGCCAAGCAGGTAATGGTTGAGGGCGAAGGACGAAAAACTTTGGTACGGCGAGTCCCCGTAGCTGGTCGGGCCAAGCGGAAGCACCTGCCAAACCGATTGCTTCGCCGCCGCCAAAAAATCCACGAACTCGTACGCCCCGCTCCCGAAATCGCCGATCCCATAGTCTCCCGGAAACGACGAAGGGTGCGCGAGCACCCCGCATGAACGATTTAACCGCATTTCAAAGCTCCCCTCAATGAATCCGGTTAGATATTTTTTGAGCAGGCCAGCGCCAGCGCGCCCGGCCCGATATGGCACGACACGCTCAGCGAAAGCGGGTCGATGTGCGTCTTAAATTTTGGGAACGCCGCGGCGACTTCTTCTGCGAAGCATTCGGCGGCGTCGCGGTTGTAGGTGTAGGCGACCGCCAGGTTCATTTTGTCCGGGTTCTTGCAATCCGCGAACCGGCCTTCGAAGTCCTTTTTCATCGCCTCGACCAAGGCCGCCTTTCCCTGTTTGTAGCCCCTTACCTTCGCGTACGCGTCAAGCTTCCCCCCCTGGATCTGCAGGACCGGCTTGATGTTTAGTATCGTGCCGAGCGCGGCGCCCGCGGGCGTAACCCTTCCGCCTTTTTTTAGGTAAAGCAGGGTGTCGAGCATTATGTATATGCTTGAGTCGAGCTTCGCGTTCTCTAGGCGGAGCTTGATTTCCGCGGCGCTAAGCCCTTCGGCGGCAAGCCGGAGCGCGTCGAGCGCCGACTGGCGCTGCGTCACCGATATTCGCTGGTTGTCGACTACGCAAACGCGCCCCCCGTATTCGCGCGAGAGCACTTGCGCCGATTCGCACGAGGCGCTGAGCCCGCTTGACATCGGTATGTGCACGATTTCGTCGTAGGTTTCGAGCAGGCGCACCCAAATTTCCATCAGGTTGCCTGTCGACGGCTGCGAAGTTCGGATCTCCGCGCCCGCGATCATCCGCTCGAAAAAATAATCGTGCTTTATGTCAACGTCCTCGAGGTATGTTTCGCCGTCCATTAACACCGGCATCGGCAGGACGTAAACGCCGAGCCTTTGCGATTGTTCCTGCGTGATGCCGCTGTTGCTGTCCGTAACGACCGCAACGCCACCCATTCAAACTCCTCCTATTTTAAAGATAAAGCCGCGGTAAAACCACGCGGCCGTTATCTTTTTTCGACGATGAAGCGTATCGAGGTCTTTTCGCTGCCCTCGATCTCGATTTGCGCGAACGCCGGATAGCTGACCAGATCGATCCCGTCCGGCGCGACGTATCCGCGCGCGACCGCGATGCTTTTGACCGCCTGGTTTACGGCCGATGCGCCGATCGCAAAGACTTCCGCCTGCCCGCCGTTTCGAAGCACCGCGGCTATCGCACCCGCGACCGATTTCGGTTCCGATTTCGAGGAAACCTTCAACGTTTCCATTTCGGCGCCTTCCCTTCCTGATTTATTTTCGCTTGAATATGATTCCGAGCGTGTTTGGCCCGCAGTGGTTGGATATCGTGCAGCCCGCGCGGGTTTCGATGATTTCGGCGAAGCGCGCGTGCTTTTTTATCGATTCGACGACTTGCGTAACGGTTTCGGCGGAACATTTCGGGTGCGTCACGTAAACGCGCCCGCAGTCGATCTCGCCGATGTTTGAAAGCCGGTCGGCGGCATACTTGCCTAGGCTCAGCTGGAAGCTGCCCCGGTATTTTTTTCCGACGCGCATTTTGCCCTCGAAAACCTCTATGCACGGCTTGATGCTAAGTATCTTGGCGCCGACGGCCTCGAGGCCCGAGCAGCGCCCGCCCCTGTGCAGATAATCCATCCGATCGATCACGAAGCTCGCGTCAATCTTTGGTATCGCTTCGGCCGCGGCGGCGACGATCTCGTCGGCGCTTGCGCCGGATCCGGCCATGAGCGCCGCCTCCTGGACTATGTAGCCGCTTCCGGTTGAAAGGCTGCGCGTATCCACGACTCTGACGTTCTTGAATTCTTTTGCGGCTTGCGCCGCGTTTTGGTGGCACGCGGAAAACTCCGCGCTGATGTTGAAGTGGACCACGCTCTCGTATTCGCCGGAATACTTTTCAAACACCTTCTCGTAGTCGAATTGGTTGACAGCCGAGGTGAAGCATTTCTTTTTTTGCTCCCCGGCGTAGTAAAACAATTCGTCGGGCGTGATGTCGACGCCGTCCTTAAAAGTTTCGTCCCCCGCCGTTATGTAGAGCGGAACAATTTCGACGCCAAGCTCGCTTATTATTTCGGGCGTAAGGTCGCAGGTGCTGTCGGCTGTTATCTTTACCATCCGGGCCTCCGTCGTCCAAAACATTTACGGCGCGATTATAACACAACCCGCGCGCTTGTTGTATAATGGGCGCACACACGAAGGGCGGAGCCAACCGATGCCAGTTCTGTTCTCCCAGGAAGAATTCGCGAAGCTAAAAGATTTGCTCGTGCTCTACGGCTGCGCGCTTAAAAACATCTCGACGCGCATCGACATACTGCTCGACGACTTCAAGTACATACAGCGCAACAACCCGGTCGAGCACATAAAAAGCCGCATAAAGTCCCCCGAGAGCATCGCGGAGAAGCTCCACAGGCTTGGTTTCGAGATCACCGCCGAAAACGCGCGCAAATGCCTATACGACATCGCGGGGATGCGCGTGATATGCGCGTACGCGACGGACATCTTCTTTATCGCGGAGGTGCTTAAGAGCCAGCCGGACATCAACCTCGTGATAGAGAAGGACTATGTGACAAACCCGAAGCCGAGCGGCTACAGGAGCTATCACCTGATAGTCGAGGTCCCGGTGTTTTTATCGCGCGAAACCGAAAAGATGCCG
>WREB01000152.1 GCA_009779525.1 Defluviitaleaceae bacterium | reverse complement strand
GCCGCCGATAATCGTCGTGGCGTTAATTTTCGCGAGCGCCTCAGCCAGCGCAAGCGTGCCCATCGCGAAATTATCGAATTCGAATACGCCCATCGGGCCGTTCCATATGACCGTCTTAGCGCCTTCGACGGCTTCAGTGAAGAGCGTCCGCGATTTTTCGCCGATGTCAAGCCCCATCCATCCGTCCTCGATCGAATCCGAAGGGACCGTTTTAAATTCCGCGTCGTTGGAAAAACTTTTCGCGATCACCGTGTCGACCGGAAGCAACAGCTTGACTTTCTTTTGCCTGGCCTTTTCGATCATATCGCGCGAATAGCCTATCTTGTCTTCCTCGAGGAGCGAGGCGCCGACGCGGTATCCCATTGCCGCGAAAAAGGTGTAAGCCATCCCGCCGCCGATTATTAGCGTGTCCACCTTGTCAAGGAGATTTTCGATCACTGCGATTTTATCCGAAACCTTTTTTCCGCCAAGTATCGCGACGAAAGGGCGCGCCGGATTGTTGACGGCGTTGCCCAAAAATTTGATTTCTTTTTCCATCAGATAGCCGACCGCCGAAACCTTAACGAACTCGGTGACCCCAACGGTCGAGCAATGCGCCCTGTGCGCCGAGCCGAACGCGTCGTTTACGTAAACGTCGGCGATGGAGGCGAGATCCTTCGAAAAGGCTTCCTCGTTTTTCGATTCTTCCTTTCGGAAACGGGTGTTTTCCAACAAGACGACGTCGCCGTCCTTCATTTCGGCGGCCGCTTTTTTTGCGTTTGGCCCCACCACTTCGTCGTCCGCGGCGAACTTGACCGTTTTTTTGAGGAGTTCGCCGAGGCGCTTCGCGACCGGCGCAAGCGACGAGGAGGCGTCGGGGCCTTTCGGCTTGCCGAGGTGCGAGCATAAAATGACCCGCCCGCCTTCAGCGGTCAGTTTCGTTATTGTCGGGAGCGCGGCGACTATCCTGTTTTCGTCGGAAATCTTTCCGTCGATTAGCGGCACGTTAAAATCGCACCGGACCAAAACGTTCTTTCCCTTAACGTCGATGTCGTCGACGGTTTTCTTGTTAAGCATAAAACCCCCTTGTTATTGATAGCGCATGACGGTCATTTTAGCATCACGGTTTAAGCATAATCAAGCGAAGGCCCCGATTATTTGTAAATTATGCTTGAAATGGATATAATCGACGCATGGCCGCTCATACGCGAAGCGGCTGTTTACGGGCGGGCGCGCATGGATAAGCTTAAAAGATTCCTTAAAGAGAACATATACGTCATACTCGGTTTCGCTTGCGTCGCGATAATCGGTTCGCTGTACTTATCGAACGCTTGGCGGCCCTCAGGCTACGTCACGGCGGGCGACGGGCAAAACTCGATCCCGATATTTAACGCTTCGCAGGATAGCGACAGGACGAGCGCGCAATCGGCGCCGATCAAAGTCTATATCGTAGGGGAAGTCGTCAACCCCGGCGTATACGAGCTTTCCGCAGGCTCGAGGGTGGAGGACGCCTTGGCTATGGCGGGCGGCCCCACGGAGGAAGCCAACTTGGTGCCGGTTAACCTTGCCGCGTACGTTTCGGACGCCCAGCGAATCTTTATCCCAACGGAAGGCGTACCGTTCGACGAATCCGAGCTTTTGGGCTACGGCGCCGACTCTTCCGGAGGCGGGCAGGGGTCTTTGATCAATATAAACACGGCGGACTCCACGACGCTTCAAAGGCTTCCCGGAATAGGCCCGACGCTGGCCGGCAATATAATCGCCTACCGCGACAAAAACGGGGCGTTCAGGACGGTCGAGGAAATCATGAACGTAAACAGGATCGGCGAAGCCACTTTCGAAAACTTAAGGGATTTGATTACGGTAGGATAAAAATCCGACGGGGAGGATACGTGGCTTACTCAATCTTGGTCGTCGACGACGAAAAATTAATAGTAAAGGGAATAAAATTCAGCCTCGAGCAAGACGGAATGAAAGTCGACTCCGCCTACGACGGCGAGGAAGCCTTGGCGCTAGCGAAGCGGAACGACTACGACCTGATATTACTTGACGTAATGCTCCCCAAGGTCGACGGCACATCCGTTTGCCAGCAAATCAGGGAATTCAGCGCCGTTCCGGTCGTCATGGTCTCCGCGAAGGACGACGACATGGACAAGATCATGGGACTCGAATTCGGCGCGGACGATTATATAACAAAGCCGTTCAACATCCTCGAACTTAAGGCCCGGATCAAGGCGATCCTTAGGCGAAGCGCGAAACCGGCGTCAAGCCTTTTGCCGAAAACCCAGCGGATCGCGTTTCGCGCAATCGCGCTCGAGCCGCAGTCCAGAAGGGTGTTCGTGGGCGAAAAGGAAACCAATCTGACCGCGAAGGAATTCGACCTGCTCGAATTCTTCATGCGCAACGTCGGCAAAGTGTACGAGCGCGAGCAACTGCTCCAGGAAATATGGGGGCACGACAATACCGGCGACGTCCGCACGGTGGACGTCCATGTGAGAAGGCTTCGCGAAAAGCTGGAAGAGAACCCGAGCGACCCAAAGTATATCTTCACCAAATGGGGAGTGGGTTATTATTTCAGATAGGATACCCTGGTACTACGGGCTTAGATGGAAACTCGCGCTGAGCTACATACTGATAAGCGGCCTTCCGCTGCTTATCTTTTATTTTACGATCGTCGTTTCGATCGAGGATTACTACACGAGCGACCGGATAAATAAAATGAAGTACGCCGCCGCGATAACGGCGGACGCGCTCTCCGTCTATTTCAACAGCGACGGGCCGATCGACGGCGCGGCCTTGCAAAGGCTCCATGAGGACGTGAAAATAAAAAGCGACGAAGGCGAATACAGGATACTCGTGTTCGACGCAAATTTCACCGTCATAAGCGGAACAAACGTCCGGACCGAATGGTCGCAGGTCGGCAAGACCCTGTTGATACCCGAAGTCGTGAGCGCGATGACTAACAAGAACGACGCCTATATCAGGCGGGGCGAAGGCGCGGTCTATTCGGCCGCGGCGATCGACGACTCGACGGGTTCGCAAAAACTCGGGGCGCTGCTGCTCGTCGCTTCCGCCGAAGACATATTCGAGGCGATGGAGGACATAAAAAGGCGAATCCTCTACACGATACTGACCGCCGGCTTCGTGATATTCGTCGTCGTCATTTTCATGTCGCAAGCGCTCCTCGTCCCGCTTCGCCGAATCCTGCGCGTGGTCGTAAAAATGTCGGACGGCCACCTTTCCCAGCGGATAAGCCTGCGGGGCCGCGACGAATATTCGCGGCTCGCTTCGGCGTTCAACGAAATGACCCAAAAACTCGAGCAAGTCGACCAAACCCGCGAGGAGTTCGTCTTCAACGTCTCCCATGAATTGAAGACGCCCCTTTCGTCAATGAAGGTCCTTTCCGAATCGCTGCTCATTCGCGAGACGGTGCCGGACGAAACGTACAGGGAATTCCTGCAGGACATAAACTCCGAAATCGACAGGATGACAAACATCGTCGGCGACCTGCTTTCGCTCGTGAAAATCGACCAGAAGGAGCAGGGGCTAAACGTACGTCACGTGGACTTAAACCGGCTTTCCGAGGATATTTTAAAGCGTCTCTCCCCGCTGGCGGAGCAGAAAAACGTCGAGCTTCTGCTTGAGGAACTGCGGAGCGTCGTGATCGAGGCGGACGAAATGAAATTGGACCTTGCGATTTCAAATATCGTCGAAAACGGAATCAAATACACGCCGGCGGGCGGATCGGTAAGAATAACGCTCGACGCCGACCATCAGCACGCCCTCGTGACCGTGACCGACACCGGAATCGGAATCCCGGAAGAAGAGCAGGGCAAGATATACAACCGCTTTTACCGCGTCGACAAGACGCGGGACCGCGAGACCGGCGGAACCGGACTCGGGCTTTCGATATCGCACCAAACGGTCCTGCTTCATAACGGTAGCATCCGCCTGACAAGCAAGCCCGGCGAAGGCTCCGCGTTCCTTATTCGTCTTCCAATCATAAAGTAGGGGATTCGCTTGAAAAAAACGTTAAATAAAAAAACGATCGTTTTATTTATCGCCGCTTCGATAGTTTTAACCGCGGCCGGAGCATTTTATCTCACCCGCAGGTCAAGCGGGTTCGCGTCGGGCGATCGGCTTTCGGTGTTTTTTTACAACCCGTCGTCGTGCCGCGTCGAACCGGAATCACGGATAATACCGGACGGGTTAAATTATTCGGACGTACTCGAATCCCTCGTCTCAATGCTTTTCGAGCAGCCGAAAAATGCGTCGCTGCAGCGCGTAGCGCCGGAGCGCGAAGGCTTTCTCGACCGCTACGAATTAAGCGGAAACACCTTAAGCGTCTTTTTCACCGAGGAATATTTCGGGTTTTCGCCGCTTGACGAAGCGTTTTTTCGGGCATCTTTGATTTGGACTGCCACGGAGCTTTCTTCCGTCGACAATTTGATAATTTATGTTGACGGCGTTAATCTCCATTCGATCAGGGGGGACGAGTTCGAGTATTTCAACAGGGAGAACGTGGTGCTTGATCCCGAAATT
>WREB01000151.1 GCA_009779525.1 Defluviitaleaceae bacterium | reverse complement strand
TTTTAAGCGATATGCTTTCAAACGACGAAGCGCTTTCGCAAGTCACCGTAAATAAATACATAAACGCGCTGAAGGCGTTGTTTGTCATCGACGATCTTCCCGCTTGGAGCCCGAACCTGCGTTCTAAAACCGCTATACGCACGACGGCTAAAAGGCATTTTTCCGATCCGTCGATTGCGGTGGCGGCGTTGGGCGCGACCGTAAAAAAACTTTTCGAAGATTTTAAAACATTCGGTTTATTGTTTGAGGCGATGTGTGTCCGCGATCTTCGCGTTTACGCGGACAGCCTTGGAGGCGAAGTTTTCCATTACAGGGATGCGAAAGGAATTGAAGTTGACGCGGTCGTGCAGCTTTCGGACGGCCGATGGGGCGCGGTCGAAGTTAAGATGGGCGCGGGCGACATAGAGGCGGCCTCAAAAAAATTAATCGAATTTAAAAAAAATATCGACACGTTGCGAATGAACGAACCTTCCTTTTTAATGGTTCTCACCGCCTCCGAATCGGCGTTTCAATTAACGGACGGCGTGTGGGTCGTTCCGCTGGGCTGTTTAAAAAATTAATTCGGCGCAAAGAATTTGTTTAAAATGATTTCACGAATTTGACCATTCGCCTAAAAAAATTGTTTTCGTCCATACCGCGTTCCCTGCCTTCGCCCACGTTTGACACATCCCACTCCGCGTGGTATATTTTCCGGGTTGCAAAAAGCAGAAGCGCCGCTTCTCACCCCAGCCTTTGTGCGGCGAAGGGTTTGGTACGGACGGATTGCGGCCCGCGTTGACGAAGCGGGCGGTTCGGGCGTATGTGAGCGGGCCGTCCCGCTCATTTTTATTTTACTCGCGAAAGGGTGAACAGGCATTACCGAATTGATGATCAACGAGCAGATCAGGGACAAGGAAGTGCGTCTGATAGACACGGACGGGACGCAGCTTGGGATCGTCCAGGGAAAGGACGCGCAGAAGATAGCGGACGACAAGAAGCTGGACCTGGTGAAAATCTCGCCGACGGCGAAGCCGCCGGTCTGCAAGATCATGGACTACAGCAAGTTTAAGTTCGACCAGTCGAAGAAGGAAAAAGAGGCGCGCAAGAAGCAGCGCACGATCGACATCAAGGAGCTCAGGCTTTCGCCTAACATCGACGTGCACGACGTCGACGTCAAGGTGAAGAAGGCGCTCGAGTTTCTAAACGACGGGGACAAGGTGAAGGTTACCATTCGTTTCCGGGGCCGCGAGCTGGGGAGAACCGAAATGGCGTACTCGATAATGCACGGCTTCGCCGAGAAGGTGAGCGAGGTTGGCAACGTCGAGAAGCCGCCCAAGATGGAGGCCCGAACGATGGCGATGTTCCTCGCGCCAAAATTATAAAACGGACGGAGAAGGGAAGTCAGCATGCCCAAGCAGAAGACGAAAAAGGCCGCCGCAAAGCGTTTTCGCATCACGGCGACGGGAAAATTCAAATACCCGAAGGCCAACAAGCAGCACAACACGGGCCACAAGACCTCCAAGCGCAAGATGAAGCTGCGCAAGATGGGGGTCATCGACAAGACGAACGAGGCCGCGGTCCGCAAAATGCTGCCGTACGCATGATAGCCGCATAATTTCAGGAGGGTTGATATGGCCAGGGTAAAGGGCGCGCTCAACGCGCGTAAGAAGCATAAGAAAGTATTAAAGTTAGCCAAGGGATACAGGGGCGCGCGAAGCAAGCAGTACCGCATAGCCAAGCAGTCGGTCATGCGCGCGATGGCGGCTTCGTTCGCCGGGCGCAAGCAGACGAAGCGCGAGTACCGCAAGCTTTGGATAACCCGCATAAACGCCGCGGCAAGACAAAACGGCCTGACCTACAGCCGTTTCATGAGCGGATTGAAGCAGGCGGGAATAATCATCAACAGGAAGATGCTAGCCGAGATGGCGGTCAACGATTCCGCCGCGTTCGCAAAGCTTGCCGTCAAGGCCAAGGACTGCATGTAAAAAGCGGGTTTGCGGCGTTTATTCCCATATGGTTTAATAAGCCTGCCATCAAACGGCGGGCTTTTATTTTTGGGGGAGGAAACGATGAATACGACGGCCGACATGTACGAACTGATGATGATCATAAACGGCGAGCACGCGGACCCGCACCATGTGCTTGGCCCGCACGACGCGACGCTAAAAAAGAAGCGCGTACGCTCGATAAGGGTATTCAATCCCGACGCGTTTTCGGTCAGGGCGCTGGACGAGGCGGACCCCTCCAAGGCGTACGGCTTCGAGCTGATCCACACCTCGGGTTTTTTCGAGGCCACGATACCCGCTGGCGGCGGCTTTGATAAGTACGCGCTCGAGTTTACCGGGCACGGCGGCGAAAGGTGGATCGCGCGCGACCCGTACTCGTTCGCTCCGGTCTTGACGGAGCTTGACCTATACCTGTACGCGAACGGAACGCATTACGAGATATTCGACAAGCTGGGCGCGCAGCCGATGACCGTGGACGGCGCGGATGGCGTGCTTTTCGCGGTTTGGGCGCCCAACGCGAGGCGCGTCAGCGTCGTCGGCGAGTTTAACGGATGGAACGGGCTCAGGAACCCGATGCGCGCGCTCAGGAGCTCGGGCGTTTGGGAGCTTTTCATACCCGGGCTTAAAAACTACGACAAATACAAGTTCGAGATACGGACGCCGTCGGGCGCCGTTTTTTTAAAGGCCGACCCGTTCGCGCACTTCGCGGAGTTAAGGCCTAACACCGCGTCGTTCGTCTACGACATTAACAAGCACGCGTGGAACGATTCCGACTGGATGAAAAAAAGGTCGAAAAACGATCCGCTCGACGGCCCGATGAACATCTACGAGGCGCACGCGGGCTCGTGGAGGCGGCGCGAAAACGATGGCGGCCGCTTCTACAGCTGGCCGGAGCTTTCGTCCGAGTTGATTCCCTACGTAAAGGAGATGGGCTACACCCATATCGAGCTCCTTCCGGTGATGGAGCATCCCTTCGACGGCTCGTGGGGCTACCAGGTGACGGGCTATTACGCGCCGACGTCGCGCCACGGGAGCCCCGACGAGTTTATGTCGTTCGTCGACGATTGCCACGCGAACGGGATCGGCGTGATCCTCGACTGGGTTCCGGCGCATTTTCCCAAGGATTCGCACGGGCTCGCGCGCTTCGACGGCACCCCGCTTTACGAGCACGAGGACCCAAGGCGCGGCGAGCAGCCCGACTGGGGCACGTTCGTCTTCAACTACGGCCGCAAAGAAGTCATGAACTTCCTTATCGCAAACGCATTGTTTTGGATCGAGAAGTACCACATAGACGGGCTGCGCGTGGACGCGGTCGCCTCGATGCTCTACCTCGATTTCGGAAAGAGGGCGGGGCAGTGGGCGCCGAACCAATACGGCGGGCGGGAAAACCGCGAGGCGGAGGAGTTCATCAAGCACATGAATTCCGTGATCCGCGGAAAGCACCCGAACGTGATGATGATCGCGGAGGAGTCGACCGAATGGAAGGGAGTAACCAAGAAGCCCGAGGATAACGGGCTGGGCTTCAGCCTGAAGTGGAACATGGGCTGGATGAACGACTTCCTTTCGTACATGAAGCTCGACAGCGCGTTTCGCAAGTACAGGCACAACAACCTGACGTTCGGGATGATCTACGCCTACACCGAAAATTTCGTGCTTGTGCTTTCGCACGACGAGGTCGTGCACGGCAAGGGTTCGATGGCAAACAAGATGCCGGGCGACATCTTCCAAAAGCTCGCCAATTTGCGCGCGGCGTACGGCTTCATGATGGGGCACCCAGGCAAGAAGCTTTTGTTCATGGGCGGCGAGTTCGGCCAGTTCGAGGAATGGTACGAAGGCAAGGCGTTAAACTGGTTCCTGCTCGAAAACTACGAGCACCACCGCCTGACCCACCGGTTCGTGCGGGACTTAAACCGCCTTTACCTAAGCGAAAAGGCGTGCTGGGCGGACGATTTCGGCGGGAGCGGCTTCGAATGGATAAACTGCGACGACGCCGACAGGAGTCTGATCTCTTTTTACCGCGCGCATGAAAAAACGAAGAAGGGCAGGGCGGGGCAGCCTGACAAAACATCGCGCGAATACCTCGTCTTCGTTTGCAACTTCACGCCGGTCGCGCACGCCGACTACCGCGTCGGGCTGCCATGCGATTGCAAGTTAACCGAGGCGCTTAACAGCGACGACACAAGCTACGGCGGAAGCGGGAACGTAAACCCGGGGACGCTGAAGCCCGAAAGGCACCTTTGCGACGGAAAGGAATACAGCGTACCGATTAAGCTGCCGCCGCTTTCGGTCGTGATACTCAAGGGCAGGGCGGATTTTTAGGCGGTAGCGTTGACGGTTATTCCGGCGGGGCCGCCGTTCGTCCAAATCGATAAAAGCGGGGCGGGCGGCTTCGCCGAAAATTATTTATTCGTCGCGTGCAGGCTCCGCAACTCGCGCTCGGAGGCGAAGCGCGCGGCGGTATCGGAGGTTTTTATGGCGCTGTATCCGTTCGGCGCGCTGTTTGTCCCGAACGGACCGCTTTGCGACACTAAAAACTTCATTTGCTTCATGACGGCCTCGACGG
>WREB01000150.1 GCA_009779525.1 Defluviitaleaceae bacterium | reverse complement strand
TAGGTTTCGTAAGCCGCCCGGTAGCTCGCGTACTCAACATTGCCGGAGCAGGAATGGTCGGAGCCGAAGAAGAAGCGGGCGCCCACCGATTTCATGTCCGTCATGTATTTTTTCACTTCGCGCTTGATCAGCGGTATGTCGCCCGATTCAAGCACGCGCGCGTCGAAGCCTCCTACAAACGCCAGTCTGTCTCCGTATTTTTCGGCGAAGCGCACCGCGTCGCAGCCCGCCTTCACTTCCATCGGGTTAAGCGAGTCGAAACCCGCCTCGACGATCATCGGAAGGGCCTCCTCGATGCCGCCGCAAGTGTGCAAAAGCGCGTACGCGCCCTTACTGTGGATGAAGTCCACGAGTTCTTTGTAAAACGGGAAGTACAGCTCCCGAAGCGCCTTAGGCGAGCAGAACAAACCCCTGCTGTAGCCAAGGTCGTCGTACAGGTAGACGCCGTCCGGGACGCCGCATTCGTCCATCAATTTCGTGAAATGCGCTATGTAAAAATCCGTGTAAACCCTGTTGAAGTCGCGGACCCATTCCGGGTCTTCCGCGATGCTTTCGAACATCCTGACGTCGCCGGCGCTCCGCCTAAAAAGCTCCCAGATGCAAAGGTCGCCGTAGACCGCGAACTTGCTCCCGTTTTTCCACCCGTCGGCGTTTTTTTTCGCTTGCTCAAGGTTTAGCCGGCTCTCGTCTAGTCCGAGGAGGCGGCTTCTGTAGTCGCGCTCCCAAACATCCCTGTCCGCCATCCTAAAATCAATGTGCTCGGGCGTGCCCGACTTGTTCTTCCACCATTTGAACGAAGCGCCGGCGCCGTTTCGGACAATTTTCCATTCGTCCGTTTCCTCGACGAGCTCCTGTACCCCGGGATAGGGGAGGCTGTCGAACCAACCGCCGACGGTCACGATGTCGGTGTCGAAGAGATCGCAGGCGACGCCTTCCTTGACGTGGCCCTCGTCCCTCCATTTTTTTGAGAGCTCCCCCCAGAACGAATCGAAGAAACCGATGCGTTCGGGCTCGTCTTTTCCGATTAGCGCTTTTGCGTTTTCGCGCGCGTCCATACGTAACCCCGCCCTATATTAATCTACCCGCTTCACGACGGGATAGTCGAAAAGATCGTCGTCGTCGTAGTCGGTTTCGCCGGGGATTTCCTCCACGTCGATGCTCCTGTAAACCGGCATGCCGGTCCCGGCCGGTATCAGCTTTCCGATTATTACGTTTTCTTTCAAGCCGATGAGCCTGTCTTCCTTGCCGCGGATCGACGCTTCGGTCAGCACGCGCGTAGTTTCCTGGAACGACGCGGCGGATAGGAACGAGTCGGTCGCAAGCGACGCCTTGGTTATCCCCAGGAGCACGCGCGAACCGGTCGCCTGCTCGAGGCCCTGCTCGGCGGTTTCCTTGTTGATTTCCTCGAACTCGAGTCAGTCGACCAGGCTGCCGGGAAGGAAGTCCGTGTCGCCGTTTTCGTCGATCTTCACGCGCTTAAGCATCTGCCTTACGATAACCTCGATGTGCTTGTCGTTTATATCGACTCCCTGCAGGCGGTAGACGCGCTGCACCTCGGCGAGCAGATAATCCTGAACGCCGCGAAGCCCCTTTATTTTCAATATGTCGTGGGGGTAGACGCTTCCCTCGGTCAGCTCGTCCCCGGGCTCGACCGTGTCGCCGGAATAGACCTTAATGCGCGATCCGTACGGGATCAGGTAAGCCTTTTCGTCCGAAGTCGTTTCGCTGGAAACTACGACCTCGCGCTTCTTCTTCGTGTCGTTTACGGTGACGCGCCCCGCGAATTCGGCGATTATCGCTAATCCTTTCGGCTTTCGGGCCTCGAAGAGCTCCTCTACGCGCGGAAGGCCCTGCGTTATGTCTTCGTTCGTCGCTATACCGCCGACCTGGAAGGTTCTCATCGTCAGCTGCGTCCCGGGCTCCCCGATCGATTGCGCGGCAATTATCCCGACGGATTCGCCGATTCGCACCGCGCGCCCCGAAGCCATGTTGGCCCCGTAGCATTTGGAACATAGGCCGATCCGCGACCTGCAGGTCAAAATCGTGCGGACGCGTACTTCCGTAACCCCGGCCGCCTCTATCGCCTCGGCTTGGTCGGAGGTGATAAGCGTGTCGGCTTCCGCAAGAACTTCGTTCGTCTGCGGGTGCAGGATGTCCCCGATCGACCAGCGGCCGCGTATCCGGTCGGTCAGGGATTCGATGAGCTCGTTGTCGTCCATGAACGCGGATATCCACATCCCGGGCTTCTCCGGATTATCCTTGACGCAATCCTCCTCGCGGATGATGATGTCCTGCGAGACGTCGACGAGCCGCCTGGTAAGGTAGCCCGAGTCGGCGGTCCGAAGCGCCGTGTCGGAAAGGCCCTTGCGCGACGAATGGCCCGAGATAAAGTATTCGAGCACCGTTAGGCCTTCGCGGTAGTTTGATTTGATAGGCATTTCGAGCGTCCGGCCGGTCGGGCTCGCAAGAAGGCCCCTCATTCCGGCGAGTTGCTTCATCTGGCTTCGCGAACCCCTTGCGCCCGAGTCGATCATCATGAAGATGCTGTTGTAGCGGCTAAGCCCGTTCATCATGTCCTCGGTTATGCGCTCGGTGACTTCGTTCCAGGTTTGCAAGACTTTGTTGCGGCGCTCCTCGTCGGTCATGAGTCCGCGCCTGAACTTGCGCGTTATGTTTTCGACGACTTCGTCCGCCTCGCTAAGGATGTGGCTTTTCGACTCGGGTATCTCCATGTCCGATACGGAGACGGAGAGCGCGCTTTGCGTCGCGTAGCGGAACCCCAGCTGCTTGATGTTGTCGAGGTAGATAGAGGTGTCGGTCGAACCGTATTTGTTGATGCAGCGGTTGATTATCTTGCTAAGCAGCTTATTGTTGACAAGCTCGTTTATCTCGTATTCGAACGGGTCGGCCGATCTGTCCTTGAAGCCGATGTCCTGCGGGATCGCCTGGTTGAAGATGATGCGCCCGGCCGTCGTCTCGACTAGCTTCGACTTTTGTTCGCCGCCGACTTCAAAGACGCGGCGGACCTTTATTTTGGAATGGAGCCTTATCTCGCCGTTCTCAAGCGCGAGAAGCGTTTCGTCCTCTCCGGAAAACACGCGGCCCTCGCCTATTTCGTTAATCTTATCCATCGTAAGGTAGTAGATGCCAAGCACCATGTCTTTCGAGGGGACGGTGATCGGCATTCCGTCCGACGGCTTAAGCAAATTGTTAGGGGCCAGAAGCAGGAATCGGCACTCCGCCTGCGCTTCGACCGAAAGCGGGACGTGCACGGCCATCTGGTCGCCGTCGAAGTCGGCGTTGTACGCGGCGCAGACGAGCGGATGGAGTTTGAGCGCCCTGCCTTCGACCAGCACCGGCTCGAACGCCTGGATTCCCAGGCGGTGGAGCGTCGGCGCGCGGTTAAGCATGACGGGGTGTTCCATGATGACTTCCTCGAGCGCGTCCCAGACGCGCGGTTCGAGCCGTTCGACCATGCGTTTCGCCGACTTGATGTTGTGCGCGTCGTTGCTGTGCACGAGCTTCTTCATGACAAACGGCTTGAAAAGCTCGATCGCCATTTCCCTTGGTAGTCCGCATTGGTAAATCTTGAGCTCGGGCCCTACGACGATGACCGAGCGGCCCGAGTAGTCGACGCGCTTTCCAAGCAGGTTTTGGCGGAACCTTCCCTGCTTGCCCGTAAGCAAATCGGAAAGTGATTTAAGCGGGCGGTTGCCGGGCCCGGTAACCGGACGGCCCCTCCTGCCGTTGTTGATGAGCGCGTCGACGGCTTCCTGCAGCATCCTTTTTTCGTTGCGGACGATGATGTCGGGGGCGCCGAGGTCGAGAAGCCTTTTTAAGCGGTTGTTACGGTTAATCACGCGGCGGTACAAATCGTTTAGGTCCGAAGTCGCGAAACGCCCGCCGTCCAGCTGCACCATCGGCCGAAGGTCCGGAGGTATCACGGGTATCGTATCTAAAATCATCCATTCGGGCCTGTTGCCGGACTGCCTGAACGATTCGATCACTTCAAGTTTTTTTATGAACCTCACGCGTTTCTGGCCGGTCGCGTCCTTCAACAGCGTCTTTAAGTCGGCGGATTCCTGCTCGAGATCGATTGCGCAAAGAAGCTCCTTAATTGCTTCGGCGCCCATTCCGACGCGAAACGTGGGTATCCTGCCGCCCTTGTTGTCAGAATAAGTGTTTCCGAACCGGTCCTGCGTCTCGCGGTATTCTTTTTCGGTCATCAGCATTTTTTGCTGCAGGCCTGTAATGCCCGGGTCGAGCAGAATGTATGACGCGAAGTACAAAACCTTTTCAAGCGAGCGCGGGGACATGCCGAGTATCAAGCCCATTCGGCTTGGTATCCCGCGGAAGTACCAAATGTGCGAGACGGGGGCGGCGAGCTCGATGTGCCCCATCCGCTCGCGCCTTACCTTGCTTTTCGTGACCTCGACGCCGCAGCGGTCACAGACGACGCCTTTATACCGTATGCGCTTGTATTTTCCGCAGTGGCACTCCCAATCCTTGTTCGGGCCGAAGATGCGCTCGCAAAACAAGCCGTCCCTCTCGGGCTT
>WREB01000149.1 GCA_009779525.1 Defluviitaleaceae bacterium | reverse complement strand
CGCTGACGCTGGACCGCCCTAAGGCGCTGCTGCCGCTGGGCGGCCGACCGGTGATCGATTACATAGTCGACCAGATTTGCCTTCTTCCGAATGTCGACGCCGTCTACGCCGTCACGAACGCGAAATTTTACGGACATTTCACGAAATGGGCGGCAGTATCAGGCTTCCGCCTGCCGATCGAAATCCTTAACGACGGGACCGATTCCGAGCAAAACCGGCGCGGCGCCATCGGCGACATCATCTTCACGGTGGACTCGATGAAAATCGACGACGACTTGTATATCGTCGCCGGTGACAATTATTTTACGTTCGATCTGCGCGAGCAGTATGATTTTTTTCGAACCGGCGGTTGCGATACGGTTTGCGCCGGCAGGATCGGCGACGTAAAGCAGCTCAGGCAGTTCGCCGTCGCGACGTTGGACGATTCGTCCCGCGTGCTTTCGCTCGTCGAAAAACCGGACGACCCGCCGTCCGATATAGGCATTTACGCTTCGTATTTTTACCGGAGGGACACCATACCGCTAATCAGGCGGTACCTGAGCGAAGGCAACGTGCCGGACGCCCCGGGGTACTTCGTCGAATGGCTACACAAGCGCAAGGAAGTGCGCGCGTACGTCATGAACGGCGAATGCCACGATATAGGCACGATCGAAAAATACGACGAAATTAACGATCTGCTTAATAGAAAATAACAGTAAACGAGGAGGGGACCGATGAACATCATCAGGACCAAGGTCGCGGAGCTTAGCGCAATACCCGCGATCGCATACAAAATTAAGCTGTCGTCCGGCGGTAGCGGCGTAAAGCTGCATCGGACCGACAGGAGCGAGACGGCGTTCGCGGTGATCGACAAGCGCACCGGCGAATTCTTGCCGGACAAGAGGACGGATTCGGCAATTTTTCCGGATTCCGCGTTCGAGGAGGCGCTTTCCGAATTGGCGGGCCTTCCGTATTCGTCAAGAGGCAAGGTTTTGATAGCCGTTTCAAACGAATCCGATTCCAACGAAATAACCGCGCCGGAATTGGAAGAAACTGCGGATGAAGCGAAACTTGACGGCATCTCACAAGCGGCGAGGGTTTTCTTCAGCGACGAATTCGCTGCGATAACCGAACGATTCGCGGACGAAAACGGGAAGCTCAACTACCAGTTGATGAACAAGCAGTTCATTCAATTTGCCTCGGGGAGCAAAGTCGTATCCGAAATGTGCGGAAAAAAAGCTTCCGAAGGCGACATACTGCTTTTTATCGTAAAAAACCGCGCGGCCTACCTGGCAGGCAAGCGCGAAAACATCAGCGACGACGACGCGAAAGCGCTGATCGAAACGATCGACGAAATCGACCCGCGAAGCGCCTTTAAGGAATTGAAGCTTTACATCCGGAAGCGAATGGCGAGGTAATCAAATCGGGAGCGGTTCGTATCAAACGGTTTTTATTGGCCATAACGGCCTGCGTTTTATTTTTTGTTGTTTGCTCATGCGGGAAACGCGCGGGCGAAGAAACGGAAACAGTCCCGGCTTCGATGGGGCCGGCCGCCGCATATGAATCGATTGCCTTAGGCGAAGAAGCCGAGGCGGACGATTTGCTATCCGACGCCGGAATCGGCCCCGAGCCGAGTCAAGCGCTAAGCCCGATGGCGGCGCCTTCAACCTCGCCGTCTCCCGCGCCGGTCTTGTCGCCCCCGGCCGAAGCGGTGGGCGCGGCCGAACGCTTCGTCGAATGCCTGCTTGCCGGCGAATTCGCCGAAATATTGGAAATAATGGTCGACGGCTACGATTTCTATAACGGCGATTTTTTTACCGGCGTCTGCTTTCCCGCATACTCCGCGCTTTCGTCATATGAAATAACGGAATTTACGTTCGACGGAAGCGAATGCCGCGTTTCGTTTTCCGTGCGGCGGCCGTACATCAACGCGCTAATCAGGGAGCACAGCGACATATATTTCGGCTCGGACGATTATGCGGACTGGGTTTCGCAGGAAGATTTTTTCCTGGCCGCGTTCGAGGCCGGGGAGTATGAAGTCGAAAACGGCGTCTACACGGTATCGATGCTCGAACAAAGCGGGGAATGGAAATTCGCGCTCGACCAATCGATGCTTGCGCTGATCAACGAAAACTTTTGCAACCCGTTCGCGGCTTCCAACTTTTTTTCGAAGGGCGTAAGCCGAGAGGAGAGCCTGCGCTACATAGAGGATCACATCTCGCTGTTGCTTGAGGGCGATAACGCCACGATCATAAACAACGGCGACAAGTCCGTAATGTCGGTCGTCTTAAAGTTGGAATATATTGACGCGTCGGGCAGGCTGCTTCGGACCTCGTATCACGACGCCTTCGACAATTACGCCTTTTACAGCATACGCGGGCTCTACGACATGAAACCCGGCTATATTTGGTCGGACTCGAAATCCTCCATGCTTTCGAACCGCGACGAAATCGGCGCCTCGATAGACAAGTGCAGAGTCTCCGTGTTCGATATGCAATATGAAAACGCGACGAAATGGCCGTCGCTAACCGAGGAGAAACAGATTTACTGCGAAAGCTACATTTCGTTTACGGGGATCGTGATCGAACACGCCTTTACCGGTTTGTGGGGAGGGCAGGGGATCACTTCGATAAAAATAGCGAATACGGGCGCGAACGCGGTTTCGAAACTCGTCGTGCTCGCGGAATTTCCCGATTCGGACGGTACGGTGAGGTCCGCGGCCGCGTTTAACGTAGTGATCGATGGCGATTCGCCAATCGACCCAAACGGCGCGTTCGAATTGATCGGAAGGCAGTTTTTCCCGCTGTACCACGTGCCGGCGTCGCTGGCCCAAAACGGGCTGGTCAGATTCAGGGTGATCGAGATAGAGTTTTAACCGAATTCCGCGGCGGGTCCGTCCTTTATCAATCCCTTCGTCTGCCAGTTTCCCTTCTTAAATAAGATAAAACCGATGACGGAACTGAACGTCCACGAAATGAGCGAAGCCAAATAAATAGTCTCGGGCCGTTCCGTCAGCCATACGAAGCCGTATGACATCGGGACGCGTATGACGACGATCGTCACGATCAGGACCCACATCGGTGTCATCGTGTCGCCCGCCCCGCGAATGACGCTCCACACCACCTGGCCGATCGAAAGCGACATATAGCCCGCCGCAAGAATCCGGAGGATCCTGGCGCTCGTCTCCGCGATTTCGTTCGTGCCTGTGAAAAGCCGCGCGACGGATCCGCCGAAAAGCACGATGGCCGTCACGATCAACGCCGAAGTCCCGATCGACATCAATATGCACTGCCTCGTGCCCTGCCTGACTCGGTCGTATTTCCCCGCCCCCATGTTCTGCCCGGTGAAGACCATTATCGCGGCTCCGAACGAAAAAATCGGCATTATCACGAAACCGTCTATGCGTATGACGATCATGCTGCTCGCCATGAACGATTCGCCGAAACTGTTTATCAGCGACTGCACCATAATCATCGCAAGCGAAAAGACCGCCTGCGAAGCGCCGGTAGGTAGCCCGAGCCTGGTCAGTTGGATTACGTATGACTTTACCGGCCGCAGGTATTTTTTATTAATGTCAAAGATATCCCTCATTTTGAACAAGCGCATCAGGCACAGGCCGCCGGAAAGGAAGGTCGAGATCACCGTCGCGACCGCCGCTCCGACGACGCCCCATCCGAAGACCGCGACGAAAAGCAAATCGAGCGCCGCGCTTAGGACGCTTGCTATTACCAGGTAGACGAGCGGCGAAAACGAATCGCCGAGGCCCCTGATTATTCCGGTTAGTATATTGTAGTAGCCGAAGCCGAGGACGCCGAAAATAAGGATGTTAATGTAGGCGACGCTCCAGTCGAGGATCGGCTCCGGAGTGTTGAGCATGCGAAGCAGGGGACGCGTCCCGAAAGGCGCCGCCACCATCAGCGCCAGGCAGGCGATCGTCAGCGTGACAAGGCACGCGCCGATCGTGCGCGAAAGCTCCTCGCGCTTTTTAGCGCCGTAGTATTGCGATACCATAATGCCCGCGCCCGACGATATTCCGATGAAGAGCACGAGCACGAGATTGTAAAGCGCCATCGTGCTTCCCACCGCGGCGAGCGCGTCGTCGCCGACGAACCGTCCGACCACGATCGCGTCAACCGTTACGTACATCTGCTGCACGACGCTTCCGACCAACATCGGCAGCGTAAACGCGATCAGGTTCTTCCATGGCTTCCCGACGGTCATGTCCTTGGCCGAAAAGAATATTTTTATCGATTCGAGTCTATTCATTTGCGTAAGCCCCGCCTGTCTGCGCCGTAAACATCCGGTAATACGCGCCGCCTTGCGCCGTCAATTCCGCGTGCGTGCCTTTTTCTATAATCGTCCCGCGGTCCACGAACAGGATCAGATCGGCGCCCGCGATGGTCCGCAGGCGGTGCGCTATCACGAAGCTCGTCCTTCCGCGCATCAACTTGCCCATGGCATCTTGTATCTTTAATTCGGTCCGGGTGTCGACGTTGGATGTGGCTTCGTCGAGTATCAGGATCGCCGGGTCGGCAAGCACGCAGCGCGCGATCGCCAAAAGCTGCCGCTGGCCCTGGCTAAGCGACCTGCTGTTTTCGGATAGTTCGGTTTGGTAGCCGTCGGGCAT
>WREB01000148.1 GCA_009779525.1 Defluviitaleaceae bacterium | reverse complement strand
TCGAACGTTCGGTATGCGGACTGCACGGCGATGTCGAATCCGGCTTCGATCGCCGCCCGGCGCATTTCGTTGAAGGCTTCGATCGTTTCTACAGTCGCGAGCCGGCCGTGAGCGTCGATTGCCTCAAGCGCGGGCGGCGCGTAATTTTCGTGGAGCCTGTTATACGGGTTCACCAAAAGGGGAAATCCGTTTTCCGGATGAATTTCGAAATCGGCGTACATCGTTTTGTTCAGCCGGGCGTTAACCATCCAAACGACGTCCTCCGCGTCTAGACCGCCGTTTGAATCCATAAATTCGTAATATTCTGATAATTTATTTTCGTCGTAGTTATCTATCGATGAAAAAATGTCGGAGACTTCGGGTTGAAGCTTTGCTTCGTCCGCCGCGGGGCTGATAACGGGCGGATCGTATATAGCTTCTTCTTGATCGGCGTCCGGGATTTTTTTTCCGAACGGATTTATCGTAGCGAGCCGCTCCGAAAACGACGGCGAACTTGAAAAGCCGTTTAGTATGTCCGTGTAGAGGTAAACCATGAACGCGGCCGCTACGCATATCAATATTGAAGTGACTACGCATAGCATGACCAAGGGACTTCGCTTTTTTTTCCTATCTATGGTTCCACCCCCGTTCGCCACGCGCATTATAGCAGAAACGCGCGAAACCGTTTAAAAGCGCTTGTAAGCTCGATGGGTATGTGATAGAATCCGTAAGTTACGCATTAACCACATCGCACGCGTCGTTCCGGATGCGATACGCCCGAACCATTCGCATCCGATACCAATTCGGGATTAATCCCGCAAGCCATGGTGCCCAAATATTTGGGTCGGCGGAGACGAACGCGGAGGCAAACCAAAGGAGGAAGCAAATGGGCGTTATATCAATGAAGCAGCTGTTAGAAGCGGGCGTCCACTTCGGCCACCAGACCCGGAGATGGAACCCTAAGATGGCGGAATACATCTTCGCCGAGCGCAACGGAATCTACATCATCGATTTGCAAAAAACCGTCCGAAAAGTAGAGGAAGCTTACCGCGCGGTCGCCGAAGTCGTGCGAAACGGCGGCGACATGCTTTTTGTCGGCACGAAAAAGCAGGCGCAGGAATCCATCAAGGAAGAGGCGCAAAGGTGCGGAATGTTTTTCGTCAACGAGCGCTGGCTCGGCGGAATGCTCACGAATTTCAAGACGATCCAGCAGCGCATAACGAGGTTGAGGGACCTCGAGCGGATGGAGGGGGAGGGAAGGCTCGCCTCGCTCCCGAAGAAAGAAATAGCGCAGCTGATGCACGAAAAAGATAAATTGTCAAAAAACCTCGGAGGCATCAAAAACATGAGGCGCGTTCCCGACATCATGTTCATAGTCGACCCCAAGAAGGAACGCATCGCAATCCTCGAGGCCAGGAACTTGGGAATACCAATCGTCGCGATCGTCGACACCAACTGCGATCCGGACGAGGTCGATTACGTGATACCGGTTAACGACGACGCCATCCGCGCAGTCAAGCTTATCGCGGGCAAGCTCGCCGACGCGGTCATCGAATCGAAACAGGGCGAGCAGTTCGAGGCGGAGGGAGCCCAGACGGCCGGGCAGCCTGCAGCCGAGTATTACGAGGAAGAAGACGATTATCCGTACGAACCGGCGGCTGCGGTAGAAGTAGTCGTCGAAACGGAAGAAACTTTTTAAACATACTACGGAGGAATACATATGGTAATAACCGCGGGAATGGTTAAAGAATTAAGGGAATTAAGCGGCGCCGGTATGTCGGCTTGCAAGAACGCGCTGACCGAGGCGGACGGAAATATGGAGCGCGCGGGCGAAATCCTTCGCGAAAAAGGCCTCGCGGCCGCGGCGAAAAAAGCAGGAAGAGTCGCGGCTGAAGGGCTTGTGCTCGTATCCACCAACGACGCGCGCGATAAAGGCGCGATCGTCGAAGTAAACAGCGAAACAGATTTCGTCGCGAAAAACCAAGATTTCATCAACTTCGTCAGCCAGGTGGCTTCGCAGGCGCTATGCTCAAGCGCCGCGAACGTCGACGGACTCGCTTCCGAACCCTGGGCAGGCGGAGGAATGACGCTTGGCGAAGCGCTGACCCAAAAAATCGCGACGATCGGCGAAAACATAAACATTCGCCGCTTCGTTAGGTTTGAAGCCGAAGGCTCTGGGGCGGTGGTGGATTACATCCATGGCGGCGGCAAAGTAGCGGTTATGGCGGAGCTTTCATCCGAAAAAATATGCGACGCCTTGATTGAGGCTGGACGGAACGTATGCATGCAAATCGCCGCGATGTCGCCGAAATTCGTTTCGCGTTCCGACATCCCCGAAGAATTCATCGCGAAGGAGCGCGAGATCCTCACGCAGCAGGCCATAAACGAGGGGACCAAACCCGAGTTCGCGGGCAAAAAAGTCGAGGGCCGGCTGAACAAGGAGCTTAAGGAATACTGCCTGCTCGAGCAGGAATACGTTAAGGACGGCGAACTGACCGTGGCTTCGTATTTAAAGGGCGTCGGCGACGAAATCGGTTCGAACGTTTCGGTGCGCAGGTTCGTCAGGTTCGAGACCGGGGAGGGCATCGAAAAAAAGAAAGAGGATTTCGCGGAGGAAGTAAGCAAGGCGATGAACGTTTGACGAAAAGCCGGGACATGACGCCCGGCTTTTATTTTTTTTCATTTATTATTGAAAGGTTAGTTTATGGATCCGATAGAGGGCAAGCTTGCGGCGCTAATCGACGGAATGGAAAAAAAAGCGGGCGCCCTTCAGGAAATCCGAAACATTACGGAAAACCAGGGAACCGTCTTAGGCTGCGGGCTTCCGGGCGACCAGATCCTCGCGTTTATCGTGCAGATGAACAGGGAGAAGCAAACGCACATACAAACGGTGATAAGCTGCGATTCGCTGTTCGAGGTGATACTGAGAGAAATTGGGCCCGAGCTTGACGCAAAGCAGGATTCGTACAAGGCGGAAATCTCGAGGCTTCAGGAGCAGATACGCCTGGTAATGGACCTAGACGTATCCATCCGCGTGACGGAGGAAAAAAACAACGAATCGATGAAGCTGCTTAACGCGGAAAACAATAAAGCGGGGGTTTCCGGGGCGATAAAAAAAGGCGTAAGGCGGCAAGGCGAAAAAAAGCGGGCGGAAAAAAACGTTTCGCTGATCCAGGACGAAAAGCGCGTTATAAAGGCGTACGAAAAAAACGCGAAAAATTTCAAGGGTTGATTTCGGTCCTTGACAACCAAACGGTAATTTGCGATAAATATTACGCACGAAGTGTCAACCAAGCAACCGGGCGGACCGTCCGGGCCAAGGGGGAAATAGGCGTGAATTACAAAATCAGCGAAGCGGAAATGGCAATAATGCAAATACTTTGGGCGAACGGCGAAATACGCGCGACCGAAGTCGCGAACATCGCGAAGAAGAAGTACGGCTGGGAAAAAAACACGGGCTATACTTTCTTGCACCGCCTGATTAAAAAAGGAGCCGTGCTTCGGCGCGACCCCGGTTTCCATTGCACGGCCGCGTGCGAGCGCGACGCGATGCTCGCCCGCGAGGCGCGCTACATGGTCGACAGGATGTACGACGGTTCGATTCGCCAGTTCGTTTCAGCCTTTTTCGGTGGAAAAACGATATCCGCCGAAGAAAAGGAGCAACTCAAGAAGCTTATCGACGGAGCAAAGTAGCGTAGCGGCAAGAATTATTTGACCCGTACCAACCAGCCTTAAGCCGCCTTTCGCGGCGCGGGAGGTATTTCTGTGCCGTTGTTCGAAACGCTTTTGCCGATGAGCTTTACCGGCGGCGTCATGATAATGGTCGTGTTCGCGGCGCGTCCCTTGCTGAAGCGGCTCAGGACGTATAACGTTTTGCTGCTTTTGTGGATGTGCGCCCTGTTTTTATTGGTCGCTCCGTTCCGTCCAGCCTCGCCTTCGAGCGTGTACAACGCCGTGGGTGAAAGCCCTGCGCTTTCGCAGGCGTTCACGGTCGGAATGGCCGGCACGGCGCCCCAATTTTACGCGGGGGGGCAGGGAAGCCTTTCGGTCGCTCCTTCAAGGTACTTAAACATAATACCGACGATTTGGCTCGTCGGTTTTTTTATTATCCTCGCTTATCTTTGCGTATCGATGGCGGCCCTCAAACGCCTGTTCAAGGACGCGATCCCAAGGACCGACCTTTCGGCCAGGGTGCCGGTTTATGTTTCCTCGCGCGCCGCGGGCCCGATAACGTACGGAATAATACGCCCGAGAGTCGTCCTCCCTATAAATATCGACGAGACCGACGCGGCGACGCTTGGGCACGTCCTTTCGCACGAATACCAGCACGTCCGCTACAAGGACGCGCTGATAAACATCGCGTGGCTCGTGGCGCTATGCGCGCATTGGTTTAACCCGCTCGCCTGGGCCGGCTGGTTTTTTTTGCGGCGAGACATGGAAACGCGCTGCGACGCCGGCGCGATCAAGCGGCTTGGAGCAAACTATATAAAAAGCTACGCGAACGCCCTTTTGGAAATGGCTCCGGTCCGCAAGGCCCACGCGCTTCCGCTGGCGTTCGGGTCTTCTTCGTTAAACGAGCGGATCGAGCGGGTGGTTGCTTACCGTCCGGCCAAGCGGAGCGCGGTTATAGTGGCGACGGCGATGATGCTTA
>WREB01000147.1 GCA_009779525.1 Defluviitaleaceae bacterium | reverse complement strand
GGTTAGGAACTTTGACTAAGGAGCTTGCGAAGCGCGCCGGCAGCGTCTGCGCGGTGGAGCTGGATTTTGAAAACGCCGACCTGCTCGAGCGCGAATTCCATGATCATGGCAACGTTAAGATCATAAGGGGCGACATCCTTAAGACGGATATCGACGGAATTCTTTCCGGATGCGCGGGCGGCGCGTTTAAAACGGTCGCGAACCTTCCTTACAACATCGCGACGCAGGTGATCATGCGTCTGTTGGAAGGCGCGACCCGTTTCGAATCCGTCGTCGTGATGGTGCAGAAGGAAGTCGCCGAACGCTTCACGGCTAGGCCCGGAACGAAAGAATACGGGGCGCTGACCGTCTGCGCCGCGCACTACGCAAGCGCAAGCATCGAAGCGTACGTCCCCCGAAATTGCTTTTACCCGCGGCCAAACGTCGACAGCGCCGTAATCAAGCTGACTCCGCATTACGAAAGCGATCTTGAGTGCGACGGCGACTGGCTGTTTCGCGTGGTGCGCGCCGCGTTCGGCCAGCGGAGGAAGACGATCGAAAACGCGTTATCCGCGGGCGGGAGGCTTGGGATAGGCAAGGAGGAAGCGGCGCAGTCGCTCGCGCGTTCAAGCCTTCCACGCGGCGTGCGCGGCGAGACGCTTAGCCTCGGCGAGTTTAAGCGTTTAGCCCGGGAACTCGCCAAATTCCGCGAAGCAGGCGCCGAAGCAGGCGGAACCGATTGACGGCTGCCGCGCATAATGATACGCAACCATAAATATTTTATTTAGGGGAATTTCTTGACCGGATTCGTCTTAAAACTCATCGCGCTTGCCGTTATGCTAACCGACCATCTTGGCGCGGTTTTTCCGGCGCAGTTCCCGTTCGTCTTCAGGGTGATCGGGAGAGCCGCGTTCCCGCTATACGTTTTTTTGATCGCGGAAGGGTTCCGCCGCACGCGCAACATGCCGAAATTTTTGGCGAGGTTAGGCGCTTTCGCCGTCATATCGCAGCTTCCGTTTTGCGTGGCGTTCAGCCACATGAGAAATTATAGTTTCCGGCTTAGTTTTATTAGCGACGTGAATATCTTCTACACGCTTTTTTTGGGCGCCGCGTGCGTGTACGTCTGGCAAATAACAAAGGGCAGAAGCGTCCTTCTGACGATTGTGCCCCTGATTTCGCTTGTCTTGGCCGCGCTCGCCGCGAAATGGCTCGACGCGGATTACGGCGCGTGGGGCGTGCTCTTCGTTTTCTTCGCGTACATCGCGAAAAACAAGGCGGCGCGGCTTTGCGTCATGACGGGGTTTTTAATCTACTTTTACGGGTCGTTTTTATGGGAGATAGTCGTAGACGGGGCGGAAATCGCGCGCTACGCGAATATGTACGATTTCGGGATGCTAGCGGCAAGCCTCGCCTCGGTCGCAGTCGCCGCGTTTTACAACGGGAAGCGCGGCCCTTCGCTCAAGTGGGCGTTTTACGCGGCGTACCCGGCGCACCTGCTTATTCTTGGGGGGATCTATTGGTTTATCAGGCTCCGGCCCCTATAGCGGGTTGTCGAGTTTTTCCGAATCGCTGACGATGGTGTAGGAGCTGACTTCTATTTGCACGAGCGCCCTGCGGAGCATCACCTGGTCGCTTGCGATTTCCATGTCGTCCTGCTTTTCGCGCAGGCGGCGCTCCGCGTTCTCGCGGTCCGCCTCCGCGCGTCTAATGTCGATGTCAACCGGCCAGTACGCCTCGGGCGTAAGTATCGTGATTTCGTCGTCTAGGATTTCCGCGATCCCGCCGAACACCGCGATCCTGCGTTCGCGCTTTTCGTTAAAAAGGCGAAGCACTCCGTAGTCGAGAACTAAGGAGCGCGGCTCGTGCCCCGGAAGCACGCCGAGCGCGCCCGTGTCCGCGCGCATGATTACCATGTCGACCGGTTCGTTTACCTTTAGCTCGTCGGGCGTCGCGATTTTTAGGGTTAGCCGCCTATTTGGCATTGCGCCGCCTCTCCGTCACGTCGTCGATCGAGCCCGCGTTAAGGAAAAACCCCTCGGGTACGTCGTCGTGCTTGCCTTCCACGATTTCTTTGAACCCGCGGACGGTTTCGTCGACCGGTACGTATTTTCCCGGGATCGAGGTAAACTTTTCGGCGACGAAGAAAGGCTGCGACATGAAGCGTTGGATCTTCCTCGCGCGGTTGACAATTAGCTTGTCGGTTTCGGGAAGCTCGTCGACGCCAAGGATCGCGATTATGTCCTGCAGGTCTTTGTAGCGCTGCAGTATGCTTTGCACGGACCTCGCGGTTTGGTAATGGTCGGAGCCTAGCGTCGATTCCTCGAGTATCCGCGAGGTCGATTCGAGCGGCGAGACCGCGGGGTAGATGCCCTGCTCGACGATCGAGCGCGATAGCACGGTCGTCGCGTCGAGATGCGCGAAAGTCGTCGCGGCCGAAGGGTCGGTGAAATCGTCCGCCGGGACGTAGATCGCCTGCACGGAAGTGATCGAGCCCGTAAGCGTCGAGGTGATGCGCTCCTGCAGGCTGCCGATTTCGGTGGAGAGGGTGGGCTGGTAGCCGACGGCGCTCGGCACGCGCCCGAGGAGCGCCGAAACTTCCGAGCCGGCCTGCACGAAGCGGAAGATATTGTCTATGAAAAGCAACACGTCCTGTTTCGCGACGTCGCGAAAATACTCCGCGACGGTGAGCCCGGTAAGCCCTATTCGCATTCGCGCGCCGGGGGGCTCGTTCATCTGCCCGAACACGAGCGACGTCTTGTTGATTACGCCGGAGCGGATCATGTCGCGGTAAAGGTCGTTTCCTTCGCGCGTGCGCTCGCCGACCCCTGCGAACACCGAATAGCCGCCGTGCTCCTGCGCGATGTTCCGGATCAGCTCCATGATCAGGACGGTCTTGCCGACGCCCGCCCCGCCGAAGAGCCCGATCTTGCCGCCCTTCGAATAGGGGCAGAGCAGGTCGATCGACTTTATTCCGGTCTCAAGCATCTCGGCCGTGGCCATCTGGTCGGAAAAGCCCGGCGGGTCGCGGTGTATCGGCCAGTACTCTTTCGCGGCGGGTTCCGGTTTGTTGTCGATCGCCTTGCCCAACACGTTTAGCATCCGCCCGAGCGTCTCCTCGCCGACCGGAACGAATATCGGCCTTCCCGTATCGACGGCCTCCATTCCCCGAACCAGCCCGTCGGTCGAGTTCATGGATATGCAGCGGACGGCGTTGCCGCCTAAGTGCTGCATCACCTCGAGCACGACTGTTTCGCTCCCGTGGGCGATCTCGATTGCGTTGTAGAGCGCGGGCAGCCCGCCGTCGAATTGAATATCCAGCACCGCGCCGATTATTTGAAGTATCTTTCCCGTATTCTTTTCAGGCATTTGCGTCCCCCGAAACCGTCCGTTTATTTTATTATGTTTAGTCCGCCGACTATCTCGTTGATCTCCTGCGTGATGTACGCCTGGCGCTTCCTGTTGTACTGGAGCGTGAGCCCGTCGATTATCTCCTCCGCGTTCTTTGTCGCCGAGTTCATGCAGACCATTCGAGTCGCCTGCTCGCAAGAGGCCGATTCGAGCAGCGCCCCGTAAAGGACCGCGCTTAGATACATCGGGACCGCCCGGCTTACGTAAGCGGCCGCGCCCGTCTCATATTTCATCGCGTCAGCTACATACGGCGGCTCTTTTCCGTCGCCGATCGGAAGTAGCTTTATGATGGTCGGCGTGTATTGAAGCACCGAATTGAAATGGGTGTACGCGAGGTAGGTTTCGTCGGACTCGCCCGAAACAAACATGCCGGACAGTTTTTCGCCGAGCGAAACCGCGTCTTCGTACAGGGCGGTTTCCGATACGTCCGGGTACACGCTGTGTATCTTTTTCCCGCGCCTGCGAAAAAAATCGCGCCCGCGAAGCCCGACCGCCAGAATCTTTACTTCCGGTTTGCCCGCAAGGGCGCCCATATGCAAAAGCGCGGCTTCGGAGACGTTTGCGTTATAGCCGCCGCAAAGCCCCCTGTCGCTTGAAATCACGATGTACGCGGCGCGCTTCACCTCGCGCGGCGAAACGAAAACGTTTCCCTGCGTGTTGGCGCATTTGCCGAGGTTCGACGCGATGCGCATCGCCTCCGTGTAAAAAGGGCGCGCCGAATCCAGGCGCGCCTTGTACATTTGAAGCTTCGAGGCGGCCACCATATCCATCGCCTTGATTATCTGCTTTGTCGTCGTGACGCTTTTTATCCTGCTCTTCAGGACTTTTTTTGAAGGCAAAGGACGCTCCTTAAAAACGCATTGTCACGCCATGGCCGTTTTAACCGGCGGCCGCTTTATCCTTGAATTTTTCGAGCGCGTTCTTGATCTTTGACTCGAGCGCGTCCGATATCCTGCCCGTCTCCTTTAGTTCGTCCGTGATATCCGTGTGGCTTTCGTCCATGAATTTTAGGAAATCGCGCTCGAAGTCGCGCGCCTGCTCGAGGTAAACGTCCGTAAGGTACTTGTTGGTAAGCGCGTAAAGGATGAGGACCTGTTTTTCGACCGGCATCGGGGCGTACTGCGGCTGCTTTAGGATCTCCACGATCCGTTCGCCCTGGCGCAGCCGGTCGAGCGTGTCCTGGCTTAAGTCGGAGCCGAACTGCGCGAACGCCGCGAGCTCCCTGTACTGGGCTAGCTCGATCCGAAGCGGCCCCGCGATTTTTTTCATCGCG
>WREB01000146.1 GCA_009779525.1 Defluviitaleaceae bacterium | reverse complement strand
GCCGTAGTGATTCTGGTCGACTTCAGAGGGTATGACCGGAATCGTAATGTCGGCGTAGCTGTTGATATTGGCTACTCCGGGTACGGCGGCGATTATTGCCTGAGAAATTGAAAAATCCGGCTTGCCGAAATTGTCGGTCGCAACGAAAACCACCGGTTCCCATAATCCCTGGCCAAGCGTAATATACGCCGAAGCATGGGCGGTTATCGTAATGTTATCTTTTACGCTATGCGTTTCGGGAGCAATAATGTAAAATTCTTGATTCGCCGTTATAGCGTTTGTTACCGTAACATCGAATTTACCGCCCGGAATTTTATTTAATCCGTCCGCGTCCCAAGAAAATTCGATTTCGGAATCATTTGACAATAAAGTAACTTCAATGGAATCGTCCGTGGATGCGTTGTAAACGTTATTTTTAAAGGCGACATCAAGTGATATGGGTCCCAAAACCATCTTCATGCTTCCGCCGTTATCAACGTAAACCAAATCGGCGCCAGCGGTCAATTCTAAATCAAGACTGATCGGCGGAGCGGGAGCTACGTCTTTGTACGTTTCGGCCAAATCGACGAGTGCTTCATAAAAAGCATTGGTTCGTTCGAACGATGCGGTTGTATCATGTATGCTTAATAAAACCGGATTTCTATGGCTATCAGAATAATGCCAAATCGCCGCCTGAGTGGCGATAATTGCTTCCTGAACGGTTAATAGATTAAAAGATTCACCAACAGCGCTCATATATGAATTAATTGTTCCAAGATATGGAGACGAATTTAGTTCAGTTAAATATTGCATAGCCGGTTCTGTACGATCATGAGTTCCGTCCATAGTTCTTTTATATCCGTGGGTTACTAACCACCGTATTTGTTTTTCTTTTTCTTTTATTGTGCCGTGGTAACCCGAATTAAAATAAACTTCGGGCGGAACGGAAACAAAATAGCCTGTATAATTATAATCGATGAGTTCTTCAAAACTTACACAATAACCCACCGGTAGTAATGGATTATCAGAACTCCCTATAACAATTTCGTCGATTTGGAACGGCGCGCCTACATCAAGAACTGATCCCCGTATATTTTCCAATATATTCATCCAATAATAACCGGGTGTTGCATATTCTGTGTCGTTATCATACAAGTCAAACGGGCTGTCGTAGATCCTGTACTTCTGCACCACAACCTCAGCCTGCGCGTTCCTTACCCAAACCGGCAGCGCCGCGGAGGTGAAAAGCATGACGAACGCGGTCACAGCCGCCATCAAACGCCCGAAGCGTTTCCTTGCCTTAAGTTTTCCCATAATGCCCTCCCGCATTATTATTTTTTATTGCCTAAGCCTCCCTTTTTTCACCCTTTCTTTAAAACGCGGCGGTCGCCGTCGCGCAGCGTAAATTTCCTGCCGTCCAGGTATTCAAGGATCGCCAGGCAGTACTTGCGGCTCGAACCCGTCATGTCGCGAAACTCCGCGAGCGTGATCGAACCGTTCGCCTCGCAGTGCCTGCGTATCATATCCTTGGCCGCCTCCATTTTCGAAGCGTGCAGGAAAATCTCGCCGCCAAGGGGAATGAGCGTCGTCCTTACCATCGAGTCGAAGACCTCGCGCCATTTTTCCCCAACGGATATTTTCGAGAGTTCGGGCGGCGCGAAGCCCGAATCGGCGTACAGCTTTTCGATTTCGCCGCGGGTCTTTTGCTGCCAGTCCGTAAGTTTCGGGACGAACCCCGGGGCGAAATACAGCGTCCCTTCGCTGCCGAGGCCGCCTTCGCCGACAAGCATCCCGGCTATTTCGTCGAAGCCGCGTGATTTTAACGGCAGCGCGGCTTTTGCGCGAAGCGCCTCCCTTTCCATACCGGGAAGCAGCGGGCGCTCGCGGTGAAATTTGCTGAGCGCTTCGCGTATCTTTTCGCCGTAGGCGCCTAGCGTTTCGGCGTGGATGTATCCGCCTTCGACAATGCAAACCTTTTTTTCGTCTGCAAGCTTCTTAAGCGACGAGTCGGTCCGCAAGGCGCCAAGCGCCGTCATGAGCGATATTTTTTTTGCTTCCTGCGGCGCGGCTTCATTCTTCAAATAAATTTCGACCGCGTCCGCGTCGGAGCCTTCCAACCCGATCGCCAAGCTGTCGGCGCGTTTGGCGTCCCGTTTCGTCCTCGGCTTGGGGGAGGGGTCGGCTATCATTCCGCCCCCGATCGTCTCCATCGGCGAAAACCGCCTTACGACGAACCTGTCGCCCTTGCGGACGTATGCGCGCCGTTCGAACCGCAGTTTGCAAAACGCGCTTTCGCCGGGTCCGATCGACCTGGTTTCGGTGTGCGGATACGCCCTCGCGAACGTCTCCCTCGATCCGAGGTACACCCGCAGCCTGTCGCGTTCCTTTAAGGCTTGCCCCGCGCGCGCCGTAAGCGTAATGCGCGCGTCGACTTGGTCGGTTCCGATCAGCGAGCCGTCCGCGGCAAGCTGGTCCCCGCGCCCCATATCGCTTTTTTCGATCCCCGACAAGTTTAGCGCGGTGCGCTGTCCCGCGTACGCCTCGCTTCGCGTTTCGTCGTGGACCTGTATGTGCTTTACCCTCGCGCTTTGCGAGCCGTCGAACTTTTCGCCGTAGGCGCGAAGGATGTCGCCCTGCCTTACCGTCCCCTCCGAAAGCGTTCCGGTTATTACTACCCCGAACCCGCGCGCCGCGAACACGCGGTCGACATAGATCCTCGCCGGCGCCGATTCGTCGCGTGACGCGACCGATTCGGAAAGGTCGGCGAGTTTCGATGTTAGTTTTTCAAGGCCGAAGCCGCTCACCGAATCGACCCGGATTATTTCCTTGCCCCCGAAGAACGTGCCGCGCAGTTTGTCGGTAATGTCACTTTCCGCTAACTCCTGCGCCTCTTCGTCGGCTTGCGAGCATTTGGTCAGCGCCACGAGCCCTTCCTTAATCCCAAGGAAGCCGATTATTTCGGCGTGCTCGATCGTCTGCGGCATCACGCCCTCGGCCGCGTCGACCACCATCAGCGCTATGTCGATTCCGCAGGCGCCGGCGATCATGTTGCGGACGAAGCGTTCGTGGCCCGGCACGTCGATGAAGCCGGCCCTCAAGCCGTTGGGCAAATCGAAATAGGCGAACCCCAAATCGATCGAAATGCCCCTTCGCTTTTCCTCCTTAAGGCGGTCCGTATCGCGCCCGGTGAGCGCCTTTACGAGCGCGGTCTTGCCGTGGTCGATATGGCCCGCCGTCCCGACGACCAAACGGTTCATCGCGCGTCCCTAACCTTCGTCGCTGGAATCAAGTATAATATAATTGTATAATGTTGGGCAAATAAAATTTGGGAGGAATTATCGTGAGGGTAATTAAGTTTATTTTTTTGGCGGCGCTCGCCGCGGCCACCGTCCTTGCGCTTACGGGCTGCGTGCCGGGCGACGGGGCCAACTCGGCGGATAAGCTCGCGGGGTTTTTTTCGGGCGTATGGCACGGGTGGATCGCCCCGTTTTCGTTGATTTATTCGCTTTTCAAAAACGAGATAAGCATCTACGAAGCGTTCAACAACGGCTTTTGGTACGAACTCGGCTATTACATGGCGATCGCAAGCGGATTCGGCAGCCTTTCGATAACGAGGCGGCGCAATAAAAAGAAAAAAATCCGCGTCGCCGAAAGGGATTTGGAAGACGTCGTGGACGCGGCGGGGCAGTAGGCGTTTCGTGGCAAAACCGATGATTGAAATGAGCGAAGTCGTCAAGCGCTTCGGCGGCGACGAAGTTTTGTCAAGCGTGACGTTTTCGGTGAAGCGCGGCGAAATCTTCGGAATGCTCGGGCCGTCGGGCGCGGGCAAGACGACGATAATAAACATACTCACCGGCCAGCTCGACGCAGACGGGGGTTATTACGAGACCGGGGCAAGCGCGCTTGAGACGGGGCTTATGCTTGACGCGGACGGCCTATACGAAAGGCTCGGCTGCCTCGACAACCTGTACGTCTTCACCGCAATTTACGGGCTCCCGAAATCCAGGGCGGCCGCGGCGCTCCGCCGGGTGGGCCTTACAGGAAACGAAAAAAAACCCGTGAGCGCGCTTTCAAAGGGAATGCGCCAGCGCCTGGCGCTCGCGCGCGCGATCATCCACCAACCGAAAGTTTTGTTTTTGGACGAGCCGACAAGCGGCCTCGACCCGTCGACCGCGCGCGGGATCCACGAATTGATCTTAGACTTGCGCGATAACGACGCGACCGTTTTCCTTACGACGCACAACATGGACGAGGCGGTCAGGCTCTGCGACCGAGTCGTGCTCCTTCACGAGGGATGGATCGTCGAGCAGGGGGAACCTTCCGAGATATGCGAGCGGCACAATGCGTTCAAGACGGTCCCCGACCTTGAGTCCGTATTCATCAAGCTGACGGGGGTGGCGCTCGAATGAACTGCGCTAGGGCGGTTTTTATCAAGCAGGCGAAGGATCTTTTAAAGAATCCGACGGTGCTGGTCATGTACGTCGTGTTCCCCGCGGTCGCGCTTGCGATGACGCGGCTCGTGGCGCTTGGCAACGACGACATACCCAACAATATGTTCGTCACGATGATGTCCGCGATTTTCGCGGGAATGGGGCTCATAACCTCGGCGGCAGGCTACATCGCGGAGGACGTGGAGCGGCGAAGCCTGCGCTTCTTGATATTAGCGGGCGTCAAGCCGCACCAGTATCTGCT
>WREB01000145.1 GCA_009779525.1 Defluviitaleaceae bacterium | reverse complement strand
GTTTTGCGAATACCCCGCCACGCGTCGCGGAAACTCCTGAGCAGCCTTCTATTTTTCATCGGCTAACCGCTTCCCGATCCCTGAATCGATCAGTATTTTTTCCTGCGTTTTTGCCATAATTTCTTCGTCTTCGGGCGACTCGTGGTCGAAGCCTAGCAAATGAAGCAGCCCGTGGGCGGTAAGAAACGCCAGCTCGCGCATGTAGCCGTGGCCGTAGGCCGACGCCTGTCGGCGCGCGATTTTGGAACAGATCACTATGTCGCCAAGCATAACGGGGATTTCGGACGACGCCGCGCCCAGCAAATCGCCATGGGACGAATCGTCGCTAGGCGAATCGCCAGGAAACGGACCGCATGGGGCAAAATCTTCACGGGCCGAATCGCCTGGAGACGGACCGCCGCCTACCGGAACGTCGCGATGCGAACCTTTTTTTAGCAAATCGTCGCAAAAGGGGAACGAAAGCACGTCGGTCGCGCCCTCGCGCCGCCTGTACGTGTCGTTGAGCTCGCTCATCTCGTCCGCCGTCACGAACGATATGCTGACCTCGCAGTTGGGCGGGGCGCCGCAGGATTTTAGCCCCGTCTCGATCACGTTAGATAGCGCCACTTCCCAACCGTCAGGAAGCGATACGCCCGCGCGTTCGTCCCAAAGGATTTCCATTACGCCCTCCCTTTCGACCTGACGTACGGCGTCGTCTTTGCCGCCGGCTTATCCTTCTCATCCGAAAAATGCGGATAGGCGATCCGCTCGTGGTACAAGCCCTTGAGCACGCGAAAAAACGACTGGCCTATCGTATCGACGTCCTTGATGCTAAGCCCGCTGTCCGAAAGCTGCCCGTCGGTCAGCTTATCGCGGATCAGCCGCCGTATCTGGTCCTCGACTTCGGCGACCGACTTCACGCGGGGTATCATCGAGCGCACCGCCGCCTCGACCGTATCGGCAAGCATAACGCACGCCGACTCCCGCGTCTGCGGCTTCATGAAGGGATAGCGGAACTCGTCCTCCGAGACCGGCCCGCCGGCGCCCTCGTCCTTCGCCTTCACGTAAAAATAATGGATGACCGTGGTTCCGTGGTGTTCGTTTATCATGTCCTTGATGAATTGGGGCAGCCTGAAATCCGCGGCCAGCGCTAAGCCGTAGGTCACGTGGCTCATTATCAGCTGCGCGCTGTTGTACGGATCCATGTTGTCATGCGGGTTCTCGCCCGCGATGTTTTCCGAAAAGTACTGCGGGTACTGTATCTTGCCAATGTCGTGGTAGTAGCCGCCGGCGCGCGTGGTCGCGGGGTTCGCGCCTATGTCGTAGGCCGCGGCTTCGGCCAGGTTGGCGACGATCAGCGAGTGGTGGTAGGTGCCGGGCGCCTCGATCGTAAGCTTACGCATCAGCGCGTTCGTGGGGTTAGTGAGCTCGAGTATCCTGACCGGCGTGACGGCGCCGAAAAACTTTTCCCAAAACGGGAGGCTTCCCATGCAAAAAATGACGGTTAGCATCCCGTTAAGCGCGGTGAATCCCGCCGTCGCGAACACTGACTGCCAGTTAAGCAGCACGTTGTTCTTTTCGACGACGAACGAGACCGCGCACGATACGGTGAAGTTTATAAGCGCCATGAGAATACCGACCATGAAGATCTTGTTGCGCTCGGTGGTGTACTTCGCGATTAGGCATATGAGTATCCCCGAGATCAAGTAAAAAAGATAGTATTCCATCGTTCCGTCGACGATAAAGTAGCCGGCGGTGACGAGGCAAACTGTCATCAGGATCGAGACGCGCAGGTCGACGAGTATCGAGATCAACATCGGGAAAATTAAAATCGGAAGGAACGGGAAGGGAACTTCGCCAAGCGCGAAGACGATTCCCAAAACCGCCAGGTAAAGGGACGCCGTCAGCAGCGCGTCCCTGCGCTGCACGGAAGCTTTCTTTCGGTAGAATGAAAGGTGGAGCGCGCACGCGAGAAGCAGCGCCGCGATTATCGCGAACGCACCCGCGAGCGGGAGCACCCTTTCGGCAAGCCCCGTGTCAAGCATCCCTAGGTCCTCGAGGATCGCGTAGGCCTCCTGGCTTATGCGCTCGCCTTCCTCGACGATAATGTCGTCCGCCTGCACGAAGACGGTTTCGTACTCGCCTTCGGTCTTCGTCCGAAGCAGCCTTGTGTATTCCTCGTCGACCACGTAGTTGGGCTCGAGGAACGCGTTGACTATCTCGTAGCCGAGGACCGACTCGTTTTCGGCGAGCGAGCTCCAGCGGAATTCGTTGCGGATGATCGTCCTCGTGTCCGAATTGACCGTTATCTGCTGCTTCAGGATTTCGTCCGCAACTTCCTGGACAACCCTTATGAACACGTCGAACTCGTCGCCTTGCATATCGAGGAGCAGCCTCCGCTGGTATTCGGTGAAGATCACGTAAAGCGCGTCGAACATCCCGTACGCGGCATACGGAAGAACGTTTTGGTATTCGCTTCCGTCGCCCTCGGCTGGCTCCGCATCAATGTCTTGCGAGCCGTCCGTATCTTCCGAAGGCATTTCGTCATTATCGTTTTGCTCCGCGGCGTTCTGCTCCGCCGCGTTTTGCTCCGCCGCGTTTTGCTCCGCGGCGTTTTGCTCATCTCCGTCCGGGCCGTCCTCGTCCGAAGCTTCAAGTTCTTCTCGGGCTTCAACCGGCCCGCCGCCTTCGTCAGGCGCGTCCCCGGCGCGAAGCGCCTCTTCCTCCGCCTCGCGCTTTTCCTCCGCCGCCTTCGCGGCTTCCGCCCGGGCCGCGGCTTCGCTTCGCTCGCGCTCGGTTTTTTCGGCGATGTAAAAATTGCGTATCGCGTCGAGTTCCATCAAAAAAATGTTTATGTTGTGCTTAACCAGGCTGGTTATGTTCTCGTCGCCGCGAAATTGCGAAGGCAGATCCTCCGCCTTCCTCGCCGCCTCGGCGCGGTTGCGTTCGGTCGCGACGCGGTTTTCAACGGTTTCCGGCGCCTTTATCCTCATCGGGGACTGCTGCCCGGTCGAAAGGCGTAGCCCCGCGCCGAAGTACGGGCCTGCCGCCGTAGCGGCGCAGGTCGCGACATAGATTACCGCAAGCAGCAGCGCGTTTAAGATTTTACCCTTCATTGGCCCCGCCCGGCTGTCTTATACGGTCTCCGCCGCTCGCGCTCGCGTTCTTTGTATCTTGCCCTCGCCTCGGTCTTTTCGTACGCGTTTATGATTTTCATGACGAGCGGATGCCTGACGACGTCGCGCGAAGTTAAGGCGTGGATCGCGATGTCGGGTATGTTTTCAAGCACGCGGACCGCGTCCACCATTCCGGAGCGCTTCCCTTCGGGCAGATCGATCTGCGTTATGTCGCCGGTTACGACCGCCTTGCTCCCGAAGCCGAGCCTGGTTAGGAACATCTTCATCTGCTCCTTGGTCGTGTTCTGCGCCTCGTCCAAAACGATGAACGAATTGTCGAGCGTCCTGCCCCTCATGTACGCAAGCGGCGCGACTTCGATCACGCCTCTCTCGAAGTTCCGCTGGAACGTTTCGGCGCCCATTATGTCGTGCAGCGCGTCGTAAAGCGGCCTGAGGTACGGATCGACTTTTTGCTGCAGGTCGCCCGGCAAAAACCCGAGCTTCTCGCCCGCCTCGATCGCGGGGCGCGTCAGTATTATCCGGCCGACCTGGCCGGACCGGAGCGCCGAAATCGCCATCGCCATCGCCAGGTACGTCTTGCCGGTTCCGGCCGGACCCACCGCGAAAACTATCGTGTTCGCGCGTATCAGGTCGACGTATTTTTTCTGCCCGATAGTCTTGGGTTTGACCTGCTTCCCCGAAACCGTCATGCAAACCGCGTCGTCGTTTATCTTTTCGATATTTTCGAACGATTCGTCGCCGACCGAAGCTATCAGATAATTGACCTGCTGTTCGTTTATCGTTTCGCCCTTCTTTGCGAAGGCGACCAGCTTCTGCATGACCGAAAGCGCGCGGTCCGCCCTCGATTCGTCGGAAAGCCCCGCGATCTGCACGCTCTCGCCCCTGTCGACGATGCTGACCTCGAAGGCGCTTTCGATCTTCTTAACGTTTTCGTCAAGCTTCCCGAAAACGTTTCCGATTTGGCCCGCCGGCACCTCAAGCGTCATTTTTGGGGTATCCATGCCAATCAGCGGGCCGGGTCAAAATAATACGGCGCTGGAACGGCCGAGAAAAAAACAGCGGATTGTTTTAGCATAGGTTTCCTTTATTTTTTTTCGGGTTATATTTTTTCATCAGCCTGATGTCGTCGCCGAAAAACTTCAGCAGTTCGTAATTGCCGAAGAGGCGCGAAGTGATCCGCTCCGAATAGTGCGGCCCAAGCTCGTTCGGCGAAAGGTTCGTCGAAATGACGGTCGGCTTTTGGGAAAGCAGGCGCGAATTTATAATCTCGAAGAACGCGGCGCAAGTCACGACCGTCGCAAATTCCGACCCGACGTCGTCGATTATAAGCAAATCCGCTTCGTCCGTCGCATCCGCCGCGTCGTCCGGAACTTCGTCCCACGCGCGGTTGAACCTTCTGTCCTCGATGCTTTTGAAAAGTTTCGGCGCGCTCAGGTACAAGACGAAAAAGCCGCGGTCAAGCAGCTCCTTTGCCACGCAGTTGCAAAGATAAGTCTTGCCGAGCCCGGTCACGCCGTAAAGCAGGAGGTTTTGGAATTTATTCCCGAAGTTATCCACGAATTCTTTGGTCGCCTT
>WREB01000144.1 GCA_009779525.1 Defluviitaleaceae bacterium | reverse complement strand
TGGGGTGGGCCGACAAGGTCCGGACGATGGGGGTGCGCACGAACGCGGACACGCCGCGCGACGCCGCGATCGCGGTCGAATTCGGCGCCGAGGGCATAGGCCTTACGCGCACCGAGCATATGTTCTTCGAAGAAGACCGCATACCCAAGATGCGCAAAATGATCCTGAGCGATTCCGTCGAGGACCGCGTCGCGGCGCTTAGCGACCTGCTTCCCTACCAAAAAGCGGATTTCGTCGGAATTTATGAGGCGATGCAGGACAGGCCTGTCACGATCCGGCTGCTCGACCCGCCGCTCCACGAATTCATGCCAACGACCGACGCGGAATTCGATTCGTTAGCCAAAGACATGGGGTTAAGCGTCGCGGACCTTAAGGCGAAGGCGACGGCGCTCCACGAGCTTAACCCGATGATGGGGCACAGGGGCTGCAGGCTCGCGGTCAGCTTCCCCGAAATAGCCGAGATGCAGACGAAAGCGATCATAGAGGCCGCGATCGAAGTCAAGAAGCGCAGGGGCTACGACATCAAGCCGGAGATAATGATCCCGCTTATCGGGGACGATAAGGAAATACGCTACGTGAAGGAAATCGTCGACAAAACTGCGAAGCTAATCATCGACGCTTCCGACGTGCCGATCCGCTATTATGTCGGCACGATGATCGAAATACCGCGCGCGTGCCTCATCGCCGACAAGATAGCGAAGGACGCCGAGTTCTTCTCGTTCGGGACAAACGACCTCACCCAAATGACCTACGGGCTTTCGCGCGACGACGCGGGCAAGATACTGAAGGATTACATCGACCGCAACATATACGAGGGCGACCCGACCGCCAAGCTCGACCAGTCGGGCGTCGGCGAACTGATGAAGATGGCCGTTGAAAAAGGGCGCCAGACTAGGCCTGACCTAAAGCTCGGCATATGCGGCGAGCACGGCGGGGATCCGTCGAGCGTCGAGTTCTGCTATAAGATCGGACTCGACTACGTTTCATGCTCGCCCTACCGCGTCCCGATCGCGAGGCTCGCAGCCGCGCAGGCCGCGATCACGGTCGACAAGACGACGCTCGTATAGTACAAGTAAAAAACCAACGCAAAGCCTCCGCGAAAAAAACGGAGGCTTTTTTCGTTAAGCATCAATTAAGGTTTGAGCCTTATCGTTGGCGCAACGACGAAAGGGGTTTTGCAAATGGGTAGATTCTTTAAATGCGCTTCGATTGCCGCCGCCGCGCTGACGCTCGCCGGCTGCTCGCTTCTCCCGGATGGAAACGCGGCGGCGCCGAAAACATCGACTAGCACCGTATACAGGGGCGACTTGGTGCTTGGCCTCATGGCGGACGGAAGCATAACGCTGCCGGTCACGGGGCTTGATTTCGCGGTCGGGGGGATTATAAGCCAGATCTACGTATCGCCCGGCGACTACGTGCACAAGGGCGACCTGCTCGCCGAACTCGACGACGCGGACCTGCGGATCGCGCTCAAAGCCGCGGAAAATAATTTAGGGAAGGCGCTTTCGGCGTACGATGAGGCGCTGGCGAACGCCGACTATAACCTGAAGTCGGAATTGCTGAGCCTTGAAAACGCCAAAACCCAGCTCGAAGCCGAATTCGATTCATATACATACGACCTATCGATTAACAACGCTTCGCAATCGCTCGCGCGCCGAACGCAGGAATACGAGGACGCGCTTGCAAACGCGAAGACGTCGGAGGAAACGGCCGCGTCAAACGTCGAAAAGCGCGTAAAAGACGCCGACGAAGCAAAGGCCGCGCTTTCGGACGCGGAGGCGGATCTTGCTTCAGCCAGAGCCGAAACGGCCGCGGCGTTCGATTCGTATACGTATGACAACAGCGTGGCTTCAGCCGAAACGCAGGCTAAGCGGACGCAAAAAAATTACGAGGACGCGGTCGCGGAGCTTGAAAAAACGAAGACCAGCTTAAAAAACGAGCTGCGCTCAAACGACGCCGCGGTCAAAGAAGCCGCCGAAGCGGCCGTCGCTTCCAAGGAGCAGACCGTTTACAACGCGAAAAACAACTACGACGACGCTCTGGCTTCCCTTGAGATAGCCAAAACCAACCGGGCGCGCGCCGAAGCCGACCATGCCGCCAAGGAATCGGACCGGATCGATAATTTGATAGAGTCTGCGGAAAAAACCGCCGAATCGGCAAAAAAGGCGCTTGAAAACGCCAGGCAGTCGGTCGCCGACGCAAAGGACGCGCTCGATTCGGCATACGCGGATACGGAAAAAAAGGCCGCCTCGGCGCTGCAGGCGGTCGACGACGCAAAGGAGTCGCTTCAAAACGCGCGAAACGATCTGGCGCGCGCCCGCGAGACTTTCGACGACAACAAGAAGGACAGGCAAAACTCGTACGAGCTGCAGGTTCTTCGCGTCGAAAACCTGACGAACGCGGACCTTTCGATACAGAACGCGCAGTTTAACATCGAGGAGGCGAAAAACGCGCTCGAAACGGCTGAAAACAACCTTTCTAAAGTAAGGATAACCTCTCCGATAGACGGCGAGATATTAAACGTGACGCGCAAAGTAGGGGAGCGCGTCAACCAAAACGACAACTCACCCGGAATATTCATGGGAGCGCTGAGCACGAGCGGCAGTTTCATAACGATCCGGGACGTTACCGAAATATATCTGACCGCGGGCATTCCCGAGGGCGACATCGTCGGGCTTTACGTCGGGCAGAGCATCCGCATGGAAGTCGACGCGCTAAACGGCCAGGTGCTGCCGGCGACGATCTACTCGATATCGAGCATACCCTCGCGCGATTCGTCGGGAATCATAACCTACGAGGTAATCGGGATACTCGACGAATTTAACGGCGACATCCGCGACCAGATGAGCGTGTTTATGACGTTCATCAAGCGCGAGATTAAAGACGTGCCGCTAATTCCGAACCGTTCGGTGTTCATGGAGGACGGGCGGCAGTACGTATACGTGCAGAAGGACGACGGTTCGCTCGAAAAGCGGCAGGTGACGTGCGGGTTCTCAAACGGCACGCAGACGGAGGTTAAGAGCGGGCTCGAGATTGGCGAGACAGTAGTCGTCGGCCGGGTCGCGGCGTAGGGGGTGCCAAATGAGATTCGGCGAAATGGTCCGCTCGGTGCTCCTTAGCATAATAACCAACAAGTTCCGCGTATTCCTGACTTCGCTTGGCATTATAATCGGCACGTTCACGATCATCATGGTCGTCGGCATCGGCAAGGCGAGCGAGGAGGCCGTCTCGGAGCAGTACAAGAGGCTCTCGGTCGAAAGCATCACGATCCAGCGCGCTCGCATGCAGCTTTCGATCGGCGGCCTGGGGGCAAAGTCATTGACCAAGGACGACGCGCTTGCTATGGCCGAGCTCCTTGACAACGTGCGCTCCGTCGCGGTTAGCACCTCGACAAGCTCCGACATAGTGTACGGCGCCGCGTCTAGGACCGTTTCGGTCCAGGGCGTGAACGAAACGTACGCCGAGGTCACCAACCTCACGATGTATTCGGGCGAATTCTTCACCGACGAGGACGGCGAGTACAGGAACCGCGTCGCGGTGCTCGGCTATAATCTGGCTGCGTCTCTGTTCGGAGATTACCCGGAGGACGCGGTGGGCGAAAACGTCTACATAAAGGGCGCGCGCTTCACCGTCGTCGGCGTGCTGGACAGGATAGGCGGGAGCGGCGGGGTCACCGGAACCGGCGGAAGCTCCGGCGACGACTCGGCGTTTATACCCTACGACGTCGCGCTCAAGTACACCTCGGGAAGCGTCGGGACGCGCGGCGCGATGATAACGATGTCCTCGGGCGGCCAGACCGTGTTTTACGCGCTCGCAAACAACATCGGTTCGGTCAGGGCCGCGATACGCGAGATAAACGACTACATCGACGAGACCATCGGGCCCAATTCCGGCTACAGCGTCACCGACATCGGCAGCACGCTTAACTCGGCGATGGAGGCGGCCAACACCATGTCAAGCCTGCTGATGGCGGTCGCGGCGATCGTGCTCGCGGTCAGCGGCATCGGGATAATGAACGTGCTGATGGTCGCGGTCAAGGAACGCACGCGTGAAATCGGGATATTAAAGTCGATAGGCGCCGCCCGCCGCGTAATCCTACTCGAGTTCTTGCTTGAGGCGGTGTTCATCAGCGTTTTCGGCGGCCTGCTTGGGGTGGCGCTTAGCTATTACGCCCCAGCGGTGCTCGCGTACTCGTCGATCGACTACTTAGCCTCGTTCGACGGCATCATGCTCGGGCTTTGCTTTTCGGTGATAACCGGGATCATATTCGGATATTATCCCGCTTCGCGCGCCTCGAGGCTCAAGCCGATCGACGCGCTTAACGCGGAATAACAATAAGGAGATGGCTCAAATGAAAAAAATAATTTACCGCGCCGCCGTGGTATGCGTCGCCTTCATGCTCGGCGCCTCGTGCGCGGGTTCGGGTAATAAAGATGAATCAACCGCCGAAAATATTGAAAGCGGGCAAGCCGCCTCGCAAGAAGGCGCGGACGAAGGCGGACAAAAGACGCTTTACGGCGAAATAAGCGAAGTCATCGGCAACGCGCTAATCGTCAAGGAAATATACCTGCCCGAATTTAGCGCGCCGGATTTCGACGCGTCGGGCTTCGAATTTCCGAGGGAAGGCATGACGGAAATAACGCTGCCGGACGGGACCAAGATCCCGATCGGCGAAGACGGAAGGCCCGATTTG
>WREB01000143.1 GCA_009779525.1 Defluviitaleaceae bacterium | reverse complement strand
TTCGAGGCCCGCGCCGACTCTATCGGGCGGCGAGATCCAGCGGATGCTATTGGCCAGCTACATCATCGCGGAAATGGACTCGATCGTATTCATATTCGACGAGCCGACGATCGGCCTTCACGAAACCGAGAAGGCGAAGCTCGTCGCCTCGGTCAGGGAATTGGTCAAAAGGGGCAACACGGTCGTCGCGGTGGAGCACGACGAAAATTTCATGAGGGCCGCGGATTGGATCGTCGACCTGGGCCCCCTCGCCGGAGAGCGCGGCGGCGAGTCGATCTACCAGGGCCCGCCCGGCGAAAGCTTTTATCAAAACGAAAGGTCGCTCACCTCGCCTTACCTTTCGGGCAGGCTAAAGCTGCCGCGCCGGAACGTCCGCAGGACGGCGGATCCGGCGCGGCAGCTTTTAGTTGCGGGCTGCGCGACGCACAACCTAAGGAATGTCGACGCCGCTTTCCCGCTCGGGCTTTTTGTCGGCGTCGCGGGCGTTTCCGGAAGCGGCAAGTCGAGTCTCGTCGCGGACACGCTGGTGCCGCTGCTTAAGCAAAAGCTTAAGGCGCGGCTAGTGACGGGGGAGGGCGCGGAAAAGGCGCAAGCCGCAAGCAGTGACGAACCCGCGGAGGGCGAGCTTTATCCCGCGGCCGCTTCCGACGGAAAAGCCCTGGGCATAGCCGGCTACGAAAGCATAAGAAAATGCGCGGTGATCGACCAGAAGCCGATCGGCCGAAGCCGCACCTCCTGCCCCGCGACCTACGTCGGGATATTCGACCGAGTCCGCGCGCTCTACTCCAGGGAAAGCGGGCTGGACCCCGGCGTCTTCAGCCTAAACTCAAAGGGCGGCTGCCCGCGCTGCAAGGGCGACGGGGAGCTTCGCTACCATGTAGGGATGGGCAGCTTCATGCACATAGAATGCGAGGACTGCGCGGGGACCGGCTTCACGGCCGAGGCGACTTCATTCAAGCTCGAGGGCAAAAGCATAAGCGACGTCCTTGCAATGAGCGTATCGACCGCTCTTGATTTTTTCCGTGGCAAGGACAAGGCGATAACCAAAATGCTCGAGACGCTGGACCGCGTCGGCATGGGATACATCGGGCTCGGCCAGAAGACGCCGACCATATCGGGCGGCGAGGCGCAGAGGATCAAGCTTGCCTCGGAACTCGGAAAAAGCCAGCCGACGCGCGGAAACGTCTACATCCTGGACGAACCGACGACCGGGCTTTCGTTTTCGGACACGGGCAGGCTCGTCTTGCTGCTTCAGGACCTCGTGGACGGCGGCGCCACCGTAATCGTGACCGAACACGACCCCTACGTGCTCTCGTGCTGCGACCACATAATCGAGCTCGGCCCCGGCGGCGGCAAAGAAGGCGGCGAGATCGTCGCGCGCGGGACGCCCGCCGAGCTTGCGTCAAATAAAAATTCGACGATTGGGATGTTTTTGAGATAATCGAAAATAGTTTTTTGTCTGAAATCGACGATTACATAAAGGCGAAGCGGTACAGGCTCGTCAATTCCGTTTTGGTCTGCGTGCGCGGCGATAATAACCGGGCGCAAAGCCTTGATGACGAGATCGTTTTCGAGCGCTACTACAACGGCTTCGGCCCTGGCGACGCGCACGCGATCAAGTCGATTTGGAAGAGCCTGCTTTCCTTGGCTTTGGGCGTCTGCGCCGACGCCGGCCTGGTAAAGAGCCTTGACGATCCCGTATCGGCCTACCTGCCCCTGTTTGACGGAAGGCGCGACGCCAGGCACGCGCGCATAAAGATACGCCACCTGTTGACGATGTCCTCGGGCATATATTTTAGCGGCGGGGTGCACTACCACTGCCCACAGATGGCGCAGCTCGCCCGCGATGGCGACTGGCTCTCCTTTATCGCGGACGTCAACGTCGCGAGCGAACCCGGAACGTCTTTCGTCTACAAAGAATGGGACATCCTGCTTTTGTCCGCGCTTATCGCGGCGGCGGCGCAAAAAAGCGTCGCCGAATTCTGCCGCGAAAAAATCTTCGCGCCGCTTGGCGCCGTCTGCGGCGAGTGGCCCGACAACGGCGGCGGGATCGAGTACAACGTGATGCTTGACGGAATCGGCGACGCGAAGCTTACCGCGAGGGATTTGGCCAAGCTGGGTTTGCTCATGCTTGGAGGCGGCGCGTATTTTGGGGAAAGGATCGTTTCGGAAGGGTACGTCGGCCAATCGGTCGCGCCGTCCGCTGCCTGCGGCGGCTACGGATTCATGTGGCGGCTGTCAAGCCGCGGCTTCCACGGAAGGGGGTTCGGCGGCCAGGAGCTAAACGTCTACCCCGCCGAGGGGGTAGTCGCGGTCGTCCAGGCGACGGCGACCCCGTCCGGCAAAAGTTACGGCGACATCTGCGAAGGGATAATGGAAGGCTTCGCCTAAACCGCGCAGCTTCATAAACCGCGCTGCTTCGTTGATTTTAAAACGCCCATTGTATATAATTTTCCAAAAATTAAGGGGGAGCGGCCATGTCGATCGGAACCGTAGAAATGATCATAAAGAACAAGATTATCCTGATACTTCGCGGAGTTCCGGCGAGCCGCGCGGTGCCTCTCGCCGAGGCGCTCTACAACGGCGGGGTGCGCCTTATGGAAGTCACATTCGACCAGCGGGCGATGGCGGAGGGCATCCGCGAGGCGTGCTACGCGATAAAAAAAATCAACGACGCGTTCGGCGAAAAAATCTGCGTCGGCGCGGGCACGGTGCTCAGCCGCGACCAGGTCAGGGCCGCGGCCGAAGCGGGCGCGAAGTACATGATTTCGCCAAACGCCGACTTTGACGTGATACGCGCGACGAAGGAGCTGGGCCTTATATCCATACCCGGCGCGCTAAGCCCGACCGAAATAATCGCGGCGCACAAAGCTGGCGCCGACTTCGTAAAGCTGTTCCCGGCGGACAGCCTGGGTCTTAAGTACGCGAAGGCGGTGATGGCGCCGGTCAACCACATACCGATGCTTGCGGTCGGCGGAGTCGACGAGACCAACCTCAAGGACTTCCTGCAGGCGGGATTCTTGGGCGTCGGAGTCGGCGGCAGCATCGTAAAAAAAGACTTGCTCAAGTCCGGGGCGTACGGCGAAATAACCGAGCTTGCCCTCAAGTATACGAGCCAAATCTAAGTTTTTGGGAGGTCAGACCGATGAAGATAACCAAGATGGAGCTGTTTCAGGTCCCGCCGCGCTGGCTTTTTTTGAAAGTTTCCACCGACGAAGGCATATGCGGCTGGGGCGAGCCGGTAGTCGAGGGAAAGGCCTCGACCGTAAGGGCCGCCGTCGAGGAGTTTTCGCGGTGCCTAATCGGCAAAAGCCCGCTTGAAATAGAAGACCACTGGCAGACGCTCTTTAGGGGCCATTTCTACAGGGGCGGCCCCGAGGGGATGAGCGCGATCGCGGGGATCGACCAGGCGCTTTGGGACATAAAGGGCAAGCGCCACAACCTCCCGATTCACGAAATGCTCGGCGGCCGGTGCCGCGACAGGCTGCGCGTCTATTCGTGGATCGCCGGCGACCGTCCGTCCGACGCGGTGGAGGGCGCGCGCGAAAAAATAAGCCAGGGGTTTACCGCGGTCAAGATGAACGGGACCGAGGAGCTCCACTACATAGACAGCTTTAAAAAAATCGACCGGGTCTGCGAAAGGCTTCAGGCGATGCGCGACGCCTTCGGCTACGACCTCGACATCGCGATCGACTTCCACGGGCGCGCCCACAAGCCGATGGCGAAGGTGCTGGCAAAGGAGCTCGACAGGTTTAAGCTCATGTTCATCGAGGAGCCAGTGCTTTCCGAAAACAACGAGGCGCTTCGCGAAATAGCGGCGCAGACCTCGACCCCGATCGCGACGGGCGAGCGGATGTTTTCGCGCTGGGATTTTAAAAACTTGCTTGCGTCGGGCTACGTGGACATTATCCAGCCGGACCTCTCGCACGCGGGCGGCGTCAGCGAATGCAAGAAGATTTTTGCGATGGCCGAGGCGTACGACGTCGCGGTCGCGCCGCACTGCCCGCTGGGCCCGATCGCTTTGGCCGCGTGCATACAGGTCGACGCGTGCACGCCAAACGTCTTCATCCAGGAACAGAGCCTCGGCATCCACTACAACAAGGGCAACGACATCCTGGATTACCTTGCCGACCCGGAGGTTTTCCGCTACGAAAACGGCTTCGTCCAGATACCGGACGGCCCGGGGCTTGGCATCGAGATCAACGAGGCGAAGGTGCGCGAGCTTGCGGAAGTCGGCCACGACTGGAAGAACCCGCTCTGGCGCAACTTCGACGGGACCGTCGCGGAATGGTGAAAGCGGCGCGAAGCAAAGCCTGAGGCGATAAATTATGGACAAAACGTATACGTTAAACGAAATAAAAGATAAACTTTTTCCGGTCTTCCGCTCGTTTCCCGTGGAAAGAGCAGTCGTATTCGGTTCGTTCGCGAAGGGCAAGCAACTTTTGTCGAGCGACGTGGATATAATTATTTACAGCGAGGGAAAGATTAAGGGGATCGATTTTTATGGCGTTTTAGAAACGATAACGGAAACGCTCCGCATTCCCGTCGATTTATTCGAGGCGTCACAAATAGTCGAAGGGAGCCGCGCCGAACGCGAAATACACGAAACCGGAGTCATTATTTATGAAAGAGCATGAGAAATTTATAATATCGAAAATCAACGGTTACGCCAAGCAAATATTGGAATTTACAAACGAAATCGATTATCCAAGTTTTTCGAATGACG
>WREB01000142.1 GCA_009779525.1 Defluviitaleaceae bacterium | reverse complement strand
CTGCTCGCTATAACGGCGCAAGGCTACGCCACGTGCTGGACCGACGGCGCGACAAGGCTAAACGGCGTCTGCGAAAAAATCGCTGGGCTGCTTGCAATCGGCGACGGCAAAAGCGTGCGCTGCGTGCTTCCGGTCGGGGTCCCGGCGGAAAAACACAGCCAGCCCCCGAGGAAGAGCTTCGAGGAAAGGGTAGACTGGAGAAGGTAAAAAGTGCGTCATTGCGGACATGAGCCGTTATTAATTTTTAGGGATTGCGGGTCGAGCCCGCAATAACAGAACGGTTGCAAGTCGAGTCCGCAATAACAGAACGGTTGCAATTCGAGCCCGCATTGACGCTTTCTTTTAATAATTTTCCAGCGAAGCAGCGTAAAGAAACGCTAAAAAATCATCCCACGAAAACTCGACGCTTTTCGCGCCGGAAAGCACGTCGGCGTAATATTTTTTTATGATTTTGTCGACGGCCTCAGCGTCCGGCCCCGAGCCAAGCGTTCCGTCCGGCGCGGGCGCCGTCGGCCCGGGAAGCATCGCGAGCGCGGCGCCGCCGGTTGCGTATCTGTAAAGCGCCTCGTCCACGAAATCGTAGACGCGCTTTCCGGCTATGCCGTCCTCCATCCCCGTCGCGAACGCGCCGGTGAAGGTCTTTCGCGCAAGCTTGATTCGTATGGCCGAATCCATGGGAGCGCCCGTCCATTCGTATTCCTCGCCCAAAATTCCGTAATTCGCAAGCAGATACCATTTTGGATCGAACGAAAGCGCCTCGAATATTTCGAGGATCCTGCCGAGTTTCGCGTCGGAGACGTTCGAGCCGACCATGTACAGCCTGCTTATCCGCGGCTCAAGCTCAGGCGTCCTCGCCGTGCCCTGCCACCCGTTCCGCCCGATTTCGGGGGGCGTCAGCAAATACTTGATGCCGCTTATGTAAAATTTGGGAAGCAGCCTTTCAAGCTTGACTTCGCCGGTCAATTCGTTTAAATCGAACGGCTGCCAGCCAGGGACCCGCATATCCGACGCCTCGACCCGATTGTTTTCGCCGGCAACCGGATCGGAGACGCGCGCGTATGCCGCGATGCTTTCGATGAATTCCAAAAACTGCCTGAAACCGCCGCTCTCAGCGAAATGGACGGTCCGCCCGTTTTCAGCCATAAATTTTCCGGTAACCCCGAACGCGCCCATCAACTGCGGGACATACTCGATCGGGTTGCTCGTTCCAAAGAACTTGCCTTGCAAGTTGGCGGCGGTTTCGCCAGGATCACCGTACGCGCGGCTAAACTCCTTGATAATCGCGACGAACTCGTCTAACGCAAACGCTTCGTCGGTAAAGTAAACGTATTCGTTGATTTTTTGGACATGCCCGAGCGGCTCGACGCCGATTTCTTCGAGCCAGTCCAGCCGGTAAGCGGATAAATCGGCGAGCGTCGGCTCGGGCCATACGCATGAGATAAGCAGGTAGTCCGCTTCGGGATGGCCGGCGAACATTTTTCGTGTCAGCGCGAGCCCGGGGGAATACTTTTCCAATAGCTCCGTCGGGATGGACCGGACGGCCCCCGCATCAATCAAGCCCTCGCAGTCCTTCGCTTCCGTCGAAAAAATGTCGGGAAATCGCTTCGACGGGTCCAGGTATTGTACAAGCGGAAAGTTGTAGTCTTCCCGCTCCTTAGCCTTGCGCAGCGATTCCGCGGCGCCGTCGTTAATCGAACCATAGAGTTCGGCGGGAATCTTTTCGCTTACCAAGACCGCGTCGAGCTGCACGTTGAAGCGAGAAAAAACGGCCCGCGCCGCAGCGCTCGATTCGGGCGTCTCATTGTTTCGGGCGTTGTTTCCGGCAAAAACCAAGAAATCCCAGTAGACCGAATAGGTTTCGTCGTAGTTTAGGGCGGCAAAAGAATCAATTAACGCTTCGTCTTCGGCCGCCGGCTCGACTAAACCATTTTCGGCGTCTTGCAAAATCCGCCCGCACGACGCGAAAAGAAGCGTTCCGATAAGCGTAAATATTTTTAATAAGTTCATTTCGCAATCGCCAAAAAAATTTCAGCTTGATTATATTACCGGCTAATCCCGCTTTCAAATAAAACGGGCGGCGCAAAGCGCCGCCCGCCCGTTTATCAATTTAAGCTACTTTGTCAGCACCGCCTTGACGTAGCCCTCGATGTCGCCGGCCTCCTGCGGGCCGACCATCACCTTCCAGCCGGGAAGGCTTTCCTCTAGCTCGCCGCTGATTTGCGCGACATAGCCCGGTATGATGATGCTCCGCGTGTCGACCATGTCTTCGAGGCCCGACTCCTTGGCGAATTTCGCGATGCTTCCGCCCGAAAACTTTCCGGCGGCCCACGCGGTAAGCACGCTCATTCCCTCGCATTCCGGGATGACGAGCCACGCGCTTATGCCGGAGTTTTCTATTTCGCCGGAAACGAGAAAGTACGTGAGCGAGAAGTTGGTCGTGACGAACACGGGCGAATCGCGGCCGGGCTCGCCGATCGCGTAAACTTTGGGCTCGACTTGTATCGGCTTCTGCGGGTCGGTGAAGATGTTGAGGCGAAGCGCCATCAGCGTCACGAGCTGCGCCGGGTCGAAACAGGGGAGCACGCAGATCCCGCCGTACTTGTTGACCTCGACGATCGCGCGCGCGGTGTCGCGCATTAAAATGTCCAGCTCGTTTTCAGCCGTCCTCGGTTCTTTCAGCGGCGGCCTTCCGACGTAGCGAAGCGTCGCGTAGCCGAGCTCCTTGGCGTGGTGCGCTATCGCGGCGCGGCGCGCGATCGAATTCGTCTGGAACGCCTCCGCCATCGAATGCGTCTGGAAAGACATGACTATGTCGTTAAATCCGCCGTCCCGCAGGCGCGAAGTCAATTCGGCCATGCCGTCCATGTCGGGGGCGGTCACCGCAAGCGCGTGGCCGAATTCTTCGGCCGCGGCGCGCAGTTCGTCCGCGTTGCCCTCGTTTACGTGCGCGATTACGCTTCGCGTCCCCTTGGCGAGTTCCGCCGCTTTTTTCGCGAAACTCAGATCCCAGGCGTGGATGATAAGCGGAAGCCCGGTTATGTCAAGCGCCTTTTTGACCAGCCCCAGGAAGCAGCCTTCGTCCTCGCAGGACTGCGAGACGGCGACGGCGGAAACCGTCAGCACCTCGCCGACGCGCTCAAGCCTGTAGTCGCGAATCGCGGCGAGCACATCTTCCGCTTCCAGGTCGCAGCAACAAATCTCAACCGCGAAGAGCGTCTTGTTGACGAAAGTTTTCTCGTGCCTGTACAAAACCGTTTCCTCGCCGACGGCGTCTCCACCGGAACCAATCGGAACGCGCCTGACCGGCGGCTCGCTCTCCAGCGCGAGCGCGACCTTCGCCTCGTCGGAGGCGTACGGGCACTCGGAGAGGCTCGCCTTCTTCGCGGCAAGCTTCATCGCGAACGCGAGGCAGGTGTTTGAGCCGCATTCCTTGCAATTGGTCTTTGGAAGCAGCTTTTGGATTTGAAGCCCGCTCATCGCCATATCAATACGCCCCCTCGTCAAGTAACGCGCGAATCGTCTTCTTTACCCCTCTGACGGCCTCGGGATGGTACATAATCAGTATGTCCGCGCCGGCGTAGAGGAGCGAGATAGCCGTCGACGCCTCCCAAAGCGCCGCGCGTTTCGCCAAGTTTCCCCAATTGGGGAAAGCAGCCTCGTCCGCCTTGAATTCCTTTATCTTTATGCATTCTTGCCCGGTCGAAGCGATCATCGGCGCGCAGAGCATCTTGTCGCCGCCGAGCCCCGTGAGGCGTATTCGCTCCATCACGGAGTACGTGTACTCGATTCCGTAGCCTATCGCGCTTGTCATCGGGTCCATCACGATTTTTTCCGTCTTCACGTCCATGTTGGTTAGCAGGATGTTGAGCTGCTTGCCGATGTTGACGTCGATCGGCGACTGCGCGACGATCGAATGGCCGTACGCGATCGCCGCGCCGGCGATCGTCCTGTAGTTGTCCTGCTCGACCCAGTTGAACAGCAGGTTTTCGCCTTCGAACCGCTGCGCGACCGCCTTCATCACTTCATTGTTTTTTTCGTAGTGGTTGTGCCCGGTTATGATAAGCGGAACGCTTACCTCGGCAAGCACCGACGCGACCATTTCCGCGCTTTCGGAAGCGTTTTTGTCGCCGCGCTCAGGGTGCGTGCCGTCCAGGCGGACGCTTATCAAGTCGGCGCCGAACTCCTCGACGCAGCGTTTTGCCATCTTGGCCGGATCGCTTAGGACGTCGCCGAAATATTTGCGGAGCACTTCGGGATATTTTTCTGAAACCCGGTCGAATACCTCCATCGCGACGAGCGGCCTGTTGGGCGATTCGCCCTCCCATAAATGGAACGGCATCGCCGTCGCGCCGCCGATTTCGTACGATACGCCGCGCGTGCCGCCTTCGGCTATGGTGGCGCCGAGCTTGACCGTCCAGACCCGGTTATCCCATTTTTCTTTATGGATCTCGACTTTATTCAACGCGCCGAGCCTGGAGGCGGCGGAGACATACGGAGCGGATTCGGCTTTCGCGATCGCGCCGCTCTCCGCTTCCGCGGGTTTGCCAAGCAGATCCGCGAGGCCCGGAATGCTATGCGAAGTAGAATCAATCCCGGATAGGTTCTTTATCAAGAACCCGATGACGTCGGTCAGGACTTCCTTTTTTATTTCCTCGCGGAGCTCGCCTGTAAGCTTCGCCTTTATTTGCTCGACGCTTTCCTTGGAAGGCGCCTCGGTTGCTTCAGCCTTGGGCGCTTCTGCGGGTTTCGGCGCTTCGGCGGCGGATTTCGCGGCTGGTTCCGGTTCGTCATCCTGCGTTCCAACCGCGTATTCGGACATGTCGCG
>WREB01000141.1 GCA_009779525.1 Defluviitaleaceae bacterium | reverse complement strand
GTCGGCTCATCGCATCCTGGGGCTGGAGAAGGTCCCAAGGGTTGGGCTGTTCGCCCATTAAAGCGGTACGCGAGCTGGGTTCAGAACGTCGTGAGACAGTTCGGTCCCTATCCATCGTGGGCGTAGGAAATTTGAGGGGAGCCGCCCTCAGTACGAGAGGACCGGGGCGGACGGACCTATGGTGCACCTGTTGGCGACCAACGCCATGGCAGGGTAGCCAAGTCCGGACCGGATAAGCGCTGAAGGCATCTAAGCGCGAAGCCGCCCCCAAGACCAGATTTCCCATCACTTTAAGTGAGTAAGGCCCCTGGCAGACCACCAGGTCGATAGGCGGGAGGTGCAAGCGCGGCGACGCGTTTAGCTGACCCGTACTAATAGGCCGAGGGCTTGTCCGCTTACGCGGTTCGTCTTCTTCATCTTGCGTTCCATTCTTCTTCCTCCCCACCCCCCCTTCCCTGTGTTCAGTCGTGTAAGGTTTAGGCGCGTCCATTCGGACGCGCCTTTTTATAAATTTAACGTGCAAGTCATCTGTAGCCGTGTTAAAATCTAAGCCAAAATCCATTTCATAAAGGACCGGGCCCCGATGGGGATCATAATCAAACTGATCGCCAAGGAATTGGCTGGAAAAATAAAGAAGCGCGGCTACGCGGCGCTGATGGTCGCGTTCGTGTGCGTCGCGGCGGGCTCGCTTGTTTTTTTGATCCAATACTTCGTTTCGTACTACCAAAACCAGCGGTTGAACGACAACCTCTCGCTTTTGTACCGCCAGGCCTTGCGCGGCGGGACGGACGGGCAGGGCGACGATTACCTTAACGAATTTTGGCCGGAGGATTTTTCTATCTCCGACGGGGAATTGTCGCAGGCGATGCTTTTGGGCGACCGGGGCGAGTTCGATTTTCGCGACCGCGACTTATTTAATGAAGCGATCGAGCGCAATAAGAAAAAGTTCGCGCCGTTCATCGAGACGAACGGCGACTTCGTGGGCTTCATCACCATCGAGGGGCTCGGCGTCGAGCTTCCCTTCGTGCATTTCGAGGACAACGAAAAGTATCTCGACACGAATTTCGAGGGCAGGTCATCCAAGTACGGCACCGTGTTCATGAGCTGCTACAACGACCCGTACCTCACCGACAACAACATCGTGCTTTTCGGCCACCACACCGCGACGGGAAACATGTTTACGCCGCTCGTGGGCTACAGCGGCATCGGGACGTATCTTAAGGCGCCGGTGATAACGCTCAACACCCTGGTCGGAAAGTCGGAATGGCTGATATTCGCCGCCTACGTCTGCGAGCCCAACTACGGATACATCAACACGTGGCTTAAGGGGAACGAGTTCGCCGATTTGCTGGACGAGATACAGGCGCGAAGCTATTTCCGCACGAACGTCGACGTCAACATGAACGACCAGATCATTACGCTGTCCACCTGCACCTACGATTTCCAGGACGCCCGGTTCGTCGTGCACGCGCGAAGGCTCCGCAAGGGCGAAACGAAGCCCGAATTCAACGCCGAGCGGAACCCGAGCCCGAAGCCTTACAACGTCCCCGACCAAAAGAGGCTTTCCGACGTGGAAATGCGCTACGCGGGCGTCATGCGCAACAACAGGATGGCGCGCAATTATTTTTACGCGAGGACCGAGAGGGGCATCGAATACTACGTCGGCAGCACCCATTCGGTTCAGGGCGGCTATGTCGCCTATTCCGCGAGTCTTTGGGAGGACGCCGTCGTCACCGCCGCGCTGACTTCGGATTACAACAGGATCCTTGTCGCGGCCGGAAGATACGACGGCGAGGGCGGCGTGACGCTTTTGACCGGAAGCGCGACTACGACTCCGGGCCCGCTTGCGCGCGCGGCCAATAATCCCGTGACTTCCGAGGGTGTCGACGCGCGCTATCCGCTGCTTGCGACGCACGAGAACGATATTTGGCTGATGTACGCCGTCTGCGACGACGAGGCCGAAATACTGTACCGTTCGCGTATTTACGCCGACGGGACTTTCGAGGAACCCGAATGCGTCTTCATGATGAAGAAGGGCGCCGAGCTTTGGCCGTCCGGCATGGTTTGGTTCGAGGAGCAGTGCCTTTTCGTCTGGCACGAAAGGGAAGAGGAGCTGCTAAACGCCGCCTGGCTGACCGAAGGCTGGATGAATTTTTTCGGCAAGCTCCACGAGGATTACCAGAAGGCGAAAAGCGCGCAAAAAAATTCGTCCGCGGCCGCGTTTGCGTGGCCTAAGCTGCCTTCGTACTTTTGCATGCTCGACTTCCCGGAGGCGGACAGGGTGACGCTTTACGGCGAGCCGCTCGAGGACGAAACGGTCAGGATGCTCACCGAAAAGGACGGCCGGGTTATCCCCGGGTTTCTGCAGCTGCCGCCGCTTCCGCCAGAAACGGAAGAAGAAGAACCGGCGCCGACGCCTTCCGATGAGGAAACGGAGACGGAGGATGAAAACGGCGAAGACGATGAGGATTTGCTTGACGGCAATGAAGAAGACGAGGCCGAAGACGGCGATAACGCGGCCGAAGACGGCGAGCAGGAGCAGGGCGAGGACGACGGGCAGGGGCATGACGAAGGCGGGGACGAAACGGACGGCGGCGAAAAAACGGACAACGGCGGCGAAACGGACGGCGGCGATTCCGGCGACGGGGAAGACGCCGCTTGGGACGGCGGCGAAGACGAATCAGGCGATGAATCAACCGAAGCCGGTGAAGACGAAGGCTGAAGCGAAAACGTTACGCGTTAATTCGATTCATTCAATTTGAAAAAAAGGCGTCCGGTATATTCGGCGCCTTATTTATTTGGTCGTCAATTAGATTTTCTTTTAAAAATACGCAAAATAAACGCGTATAATGAACGCGCGTTATGAACGATATGACGGTTGATTGCAAGGCGTCAAAATTTTTCGATATATTTTTTTCGCGCGAGTATCAAATCCTTGATTGTTTTTATAGGAAAGTCGCGCGCGAGCAGCGGTTCGCCTATAATCGCGTTCGGGCGCTTAAGCGTCATGAACCGCATGTCCCCGCCCGTTTTTAGGAAATGGATTCGGATGGAATTAACGCATACATTTTTGTGTAATTTCCCCAAAACATTAAAATCCGCGCCGGGCCCTTGCGCGCAATTCAAATTAGGGCGGCACCGCAGGCACTTGCCGTTCATGTTTTCCTCATACAACTCTTTTAAATTTTTTGGTTGCCCCTCTAAAAATGAGTCATACTTCCCCCAGTCGGACGTATCAATATTAAGTTCGATACGGTTTCTTTTTTCACGAAAATATATTTTGCCGACTTTTTTCCCCTTATACTTCAAATCATAGCCATTGAAGGAAGTCCAAAGGAAGCTTATATTCTCGTTTTTCAAATAATGAAGGAATTCCTTTGTACCGCTAAGAAGCGGCTCGTCTAATTGTAATTCGATCAATTCCTCGATTTTTAACTTAACCGTCTTCGGGTGGTCTGCGTCAGGCATTTTGCTTTTAATCATAAAATAACCTCTCGATTCGTGGTAGGGAGCGCAGCAACTGCGGATCAAGCCCGCAATGACGCCGGGTCGAATCCGCAATGATCCCGCGAAAAGCCCGGGGCGCGTCGCTTAAGCCCCGGGCTAATATACTTCGAAGTAGCGTTCCAAATGTTTTACTTGCAAATAATTGGAAGCTTCCGCTAAGCGGCCCGCTTCTTGCCGAGCATGCACCAGAACGTGCCGGTCAGAAACACCGTCGAGTAGGCGCCGACGACAAGCCCTATCAAAAGCGGAAGCGTGAATTCCTTTATAGACGGCACGCCTATGATGTAAAGGCAGACGATCGCAAGCATCGTCGAGACGGACGAATAGAGCGTCCTGCGGAGCGTCTGCGCGACGCTCGTGTTTATCAGTTTGTTGTTGGTTTCGCGGCGCATAATCGGGCGGTTCTCCCTGACGCGGTCGAAGAGGATTATGTTGGCGTTTATCGAATAGCCGATGACCGCGAGCATTACGGCGATGAACGAATAGTTAAGCGGTATCCGGAGTACCGCGTACGCCGCGATGACAAGCGCGGCGTCGTGCATCAGCGCGAAAACGGTGCTCGCCCCCATCCGTATGTCCTTGAACCTCCACGAGATGTATATGAGAAGGCAGACGAACGAAACCGACATAGCGATCACCGCCGCCCGCTGCATGTCCGCGCTGACGGTCGCGCTTATGTCGGAATAGTTGATGTCGTCGCGCGCGACGTCGTACCTATCGACGAACGCCTCGATAAGCGATATTCGCGTCTCGGAGTCGATCGAGCGGATCTTTATCATCACCTGGTTGGTGTTGAGGATCTTTTGGATCTGCGGCGCCGACTGGCCCGTGATTTCGCGCACGAGCGAAGCGACGTCGTCGTTTTCGAACGCCCCGCCCATGTCGATCGTAAACGAGGTACCGCCGGAAAATTCCACGTCCAGGTTGAACGGCCCCACCCCGCGCGCGGCGTTTGTTATAGCGAATGCCGCGCCAATCGCGATGAGCGCGCCGGAGAAGACATACGAATACTTCCGCCACTCGACGAATGTAGGGGCGTTCTTTAAATATTTGGAAACGTCGGCCTGCTTGGTGTAGAGTTTCGGGTCGGTTATACCCGAACCGACGAGCTTTAAGGTGATCAGCTTAGTCATGACGAGCGCCGAGAACATCGAAACGATAATTCCTATAAAAAGCGTCTGGGCGAATCCCTTTACGGGGCCCGAGCCGAGCCAGAACAAAATCGCGCTTACGATAAGCGAAGTCACGTTGCTGTCGAGAATCGCGGGGAACGCCCGCTTGTAGCCCGCCTCGATCGCGGCGCGAAGCGACTTGCCCGT
>WREB01000140.1 GCA_009779525.1 Defluviitaleaceae bacterium | reverse complement strand
GAGCGGCTTGCTTTTTTTACCGGTTCTCTTTTTGTCCGAATCTCCCCTGTTTCTTTTCACGTAACCCCCTTCGGCAAGCTCGGCCCGGATCTCGGCGATGTCGCTTTCGTCCAATTCGTTTTGAAGCGCCGCCGAAACGCTTTCGAGGTAATCGATTTCGTCTTCGTTTTGCTTCGACTGTTCCAAAAGCGCCGCATACGCGCGCTTTTTTTTATTGTAGCGCTTGAAGTACGCCTGAGCGTTTTCGGAAGGGGAAAGGATGGGGTCAAGGGGTATCGAAACAAATTCGCCGGGATTGTTGAAATCTTCGGCGATAAATTCGTCCGCCCCGGTTTTTATCTGGTGCATGTAAGCGGTCAGAAGCTCCCCGTTTTCGCGCAGGCGTTCGCGGTCTTGCGAATCGGCGATCGACTGCTTCAGCAACATCCGTTTTTTCATGCAGCGCTCGTTCTGCGCGGCCACGGTCCTGCGAAGGCCCGAAGTTTTTTGCGCGAGCCTGTACTCGTCGTCCCTGGCGCGATAAAAAACCTCGACGGCTTCCGAAACCGAATCGTATGTTTCGCGCCGGCTTCTCAAATGGATTTTATAATCGAACGCGGTCAAATCGAACGGGATGTTTTTTTCGTCGCGGTATATGTAGTACGTTTTTTGCGGTTCGCCTGCAATCGCTAAAATTTCGGCCAATTTGTCGAACAGCGATTTTGTTTGGACCGGGGTAAGGGCCCCGGCGTAGCCGGCGGGATCGATTCCGGCCCTTGCGCAGATTTCGCAAGCCGTCAGCGGACCGATTCCGTTAAACGCCATGCTAAACGCCTGCTGGATCTTTGCTTGGCGCATGGCTTCATTATTAATGACTTCAATGAAATCGCTTCGGTTTATTTCGCGCGGATCGGTTTTTCCGCCGGAGGGCGGGCGCTCGTAAATGATCCCGGGCAGCACTTCCCTCACGGAGCTTTTTTCGTGCGTGATGTGCTTGGCGGCGCCGAGGATCGCACCGTTTGCGCCAAGAAGCGCGATGTTGCTGTGCTTGCCCATGATTTCGATGATGAGCCGTTTTTGCGTCCGGTCGCCCATTTCGTTCGGCGACTCGATATGCAAATCCACGATGCGCTCGAACCCGGGCTGCTCGATCCCGACGATCCTGCCGCCGCCGATGTGCTTGCGCATGACCATGCAAAAGAGCGGCGCGTCCTGGGGCGAAGCCTTGGCCTGCTCCGTCAGGCATAACCTCGGCGACGATGCGTTGGCGGTTAACAGCAGCCTGAGGTTTTCCCCGCGGCCCCTGACGGCCAGCACGATTTCGTCCGGCTCCGGCTGCGTTATCTTGTCGATCCGCCCGTTTAAAATTTTTTCTCTTAACTCGCCGACAACCCCGGCTATCATCGTCCCGTCGAAGGGCATGAACGCGCTTCCTCCCGCCGTATTCCGGGCTTTACAATACCGAAAATATTTTTCTAAGGAAAGTACTTGCAATCGTGCGGGTGATAATCTATAATGCAGTTTTGTGACGCCCAGGCGGCGAAACAGCGTAAGTTTAATACGCGCTTGGGGGTCACATTTTTAATCGGAAGCAATGACACGCCCGGTAAAGTGTACGCCTTTTCGCCAATCAAGGAGGAGCAAATACAATGACAAGCCAAAGGATCCGCATCAGTTTGAAGGCGTACGACCATAAGTTGATAGACCAGTCGGTCGTGCAGATCATCGAGACGGCAAAGCGCACCGGCGCGAAAATTTCCGGGCCGATACCGCTCCCGACGAAAAAAGAGATAGTCACGATACTAAGGGCCGTTCATAAATACAAAGATTCCCGCGAGCAATTCGAGATGCGCACCCACAAGAGGCTGATAGACATACTTATGCCCACGGCCAAGACGGTGGACGCGCTGACGAGGCTGGATCTGCCCGACGGGGTGGACATAACGCTGAAGATAATGTAGCCACCTGGAGGCATATATGAAAAAAGCCATTCTGGCAAAAAAATTGGGGATGACCCAAATCTTCGCCGAAAACGGAATGATGGTGCCGGTCACCGTGCTCGAGGCGGGGCCGTGCCTGGTCGTGCAGAAGAAGACGCTCGACAAGGACGGCTACGAGGCGCTGCAGGTCGGCTTCGGCGAAGTCAAAAAAATAAAGAGAGTCGGCAAACCCGTCCGCGGGCATTACGCGGCGCGCCTAGGGAACGCCGGCGCCGAGCCGAAAAAGTTCCTGCGCGAACTCAAGCTCGACGACATAAGCGCGTTTGAAGTCGGCGCCGAAATAAAGGCCGACATTTTCGACGCGGGCGATCGCGTCGACGTTATAGGGGTTTCGAAGGGCAAGGGCTTTCAGGGCGCGATAAAGCGCCACGGAATGCACCGCGGCCCTTCTTCGCACGGCTCGAAGTACCACAGGGGCTTGGGTTCGATGAGCTCGAACACGACTCCGGGCAAAGTCAAAAAAGGAAAGAAGATGCCCGGGCACATGGGGGCCGAGCGCGTCACGGTGCAAAACCTCGTGGTCGTCCGCGCCGACGCCGAAAAAAATTTAATGCTAGTCAGGGGCCCCGTGCCCGGCGTCAGGGGATCGCTCGTAATGGTTAAAAGCACGACGAAAAAATAATCTCGATAACTCGCAAGGGGCGGTATATAAAATGGCAACGGTAGCGGTAAGGAACATGCAAGGCGAGCTAGTCGGAAGCATCGATTTGGACGACGGCATTTTCGGCGTCGAGATAAACGAGCACGCCGTGCATATGGCGGTCGTGCAGTATCTTGCCAACCAGCGCCAGGGCACCAAAAGCACGAAAACGCGCGCCGAGGTCAGGGGCGGAGGCAGGAAGCCCTGGAGGCAAAAGGGGACCGGCCGCGCGAGGCAGGGCTCCATCCGGTCGCCGCAATGGACGGGCGGCGGGGTGGTTTTCGCGCCGAAGCCGCGAGATTTTTCGATTAGGCTTAATAAAAAGCTAAAGAGGCTAGCGCTCAAGTCCGTCCTGACGGACAAGGTTAAAAACGAAAAGCTTATCGTGCTCGACTCGCTCGAGCTCAAAGAAATAAAGACTAAAGAAATGAAGAAAGTCTGCGAAAGCCTGAAAACGGAAAAGGCGCTTGTCGTGTTTGAAAACGGAAACACAAACGCGGTGCTCTCCGCGCGCAACATCCCCGGGATCAAGACGGCGGGCGTAAATACGATAAACGTGTACGACATCATAAACCACGACCATTTCGTCGTGACGAAGGAAGCCGTGCTTAAGATTCAGGAGGTGTACGCCTGATGGCCGAGCTTAAGTATTACGACGTCATCTTCAAGCCGATAATGACGGAAAAAAGCATGAGCATGATGGAGGAAAAGCGCTACGCTTTCTACGTCCACCCCGAATCCACCAAAACGCAGATCAAGGAAGCCGTCGAGAAGATGTTCGAAGGCGTGAAAGTCGAAAAGGTAAACACAATGCTCGGGCACCCCAAGAAGCGCCAGCGCAGGGGATTCAAGGCGGGCAAGACCGTCATCCGCAAAAAGGCGGTCGTGACGCTTTCGCACGGGAGCAAGGAAATAGAAATTTTCGAAGGCATCTAATTAAGCCGGGCAATATGGCCGCGCCAAGCCGCGGCTTACGAGGAGAATAATAATGGGCGTCAAGAGGTTCAAGCCGTACACTCCGTCAAGGCGACAAATGACGGTTTCCGATTTTTCCGAAATCACCAAGTCGACCCCGGAAAAATCATTAACAACCCATATCAAAAAGACGGCGGGCCGAAACGGCCAGGGCAAGATCACGGTCAGGCACATCGGCGGCGGCTCGAAGAAAAAGTACAGGATCGTCGACTTCAAGCGGGACAAGGACGGCATACCCGCCAAGGTCTCCGCGATCGAGTACGACCCGAACAGAACCGCCAACATCGCGCTCCTGTTTTATTCCGACGGCGAGAAGCGCTATATCCTCGCGCCGAACGGTTTGAAGGTGGGGGACGAACTGATGAGCGGGCCCGAATCCGAGATACGCGTCGGAAATTCCCTCCCGATGAAGATTATTCCGGTCGGCACCGAAATCCACAACATAGAGATGAAGCTCGGCAAGGGCGGGCAGCTGGTCCGGTCCGCGGGCAACGTCGCGCAGCTTATGGCGAAAGACGAAAAATACGCGACGGTCAGGCTTCCTTCCGGCGAGATGAGGCTGGTTCCGGTTAACTGCCGCGCCACGATCGGCCAGATAGGAAACCTCGACCACGAACTGATAAATATCGGAAAAGCGGGCAAAAAAAGGCACATGGGCATTCGTCCCACGGTCCGCGGCTCCGTCATGAACCCCAACGACCATCCGCACGGCGGCGGCGAAGGCCGCTCGCCGATAGGAAGGCCACAGCCTTGCACCCCCTGGGGAAAGCCGGCGTTGGGCTATAAAACGCGGAAGAAGAATAAAGCCTCGAACAAATACATAGTAAGGAAACGCGGCGCCAAATAATTTCGCGGAGGTAGAAAATGGGCAGGTCCTTAAAAAAAGGTCCGTTCGCGGACGAGCATCTCCTGAAAAAAGTCGAAGCGATGAACAAGATACATAACAAGACGGTGATCAAGACCTGGTCGAGGCGCTCGACGATCTTTCCGGAAATGATCGGCTTAACTATTGCGGTGCACGACGGAAGAAAGCACGTGCCGGTATACATAACCGAGGACATGGTCGGGCACAAGCTGGGCGAGTTCGCGTCGACGCGGACGTACAGGGGCCACGGCAAGGACGCCGAAAAAAAGTCGAAGATAAAATAAGCTGACCAAACGGGATTAAGCTGAGGAGCGAAAAGGTATGGCGAAGGGCCACAGGAGCCAGTACAAGCAGGACAGGAATGCCGAGTCAAGGG
>WREB01000139.1 GCA_009779525.1 Defluviitaleaceae bacterium | reverse complement strand
TTGATCCCCGCTTCCTCGAGGTACGATATGAGCCGCCTGCGCGTCACGCTCTCGCCCGCGTCGATCAAAACGGCGTTATCCTTCGTCTGTATTAAAATGCTGTCGGCCTGCCCGACGTCGAGGAAAAAGACGCGGATCTCGTTTTGGCCGATCGCCGGAAGCGCCTCCGAGATCGCGCCGGGGTTGCGGTCGCCGTAAAATCGGTAGACGAGCGCGATGATCGCGACAAGGAGCACGATGAACCAAAACGATTTTTGATTCGAATTGCGCCGCTTTTTTTTGCGAGTCGTAGCCATCAATACATTTTAAGGTAGCGGTCCGTTTCCCAGTTGTGCACCGACTTCGAGTATTCCATCCATTCTATTTCTTTCGCCCGCAAAAACGCTCCGGTGACGTGCGGTCCTAGCGTCCCCGTCACTAAATCGTCCATAGTTAGCGCGGTAAGCGCCTCGCGCAGGTCCGTAGGAAGCTTGCCGATTCCCGCGGCAAGTAGCCCTTCGTCCGTCATCTTGTATATGTTGTCGCCGACCGCGCCGGGCGGACGGGTCTTGTTTTTTATCCCGTCGAGGCCGCAGGCGAGCATTGCCGAAAGCGCCAGGTACGGGTTGCATGAAGGGTCGGGCTGCCGCAGCTCGAGCCGCGTCGAGACGCCCCTTGCGACGGGGACCCGCACGAGCGGGCTTCTGTTAGCCATCGACCACGCGATGTAGACCGGCGCCTCGTAACCTGGCACGAGCCGCTTGTACGAATTGACGAGCGGGTTCGTCACGGCGGAGTAGCCCCGCGCGTGCTTCATAAGCCCCCCCATGAACCAGTACGCCTCCCTTGACAAGCCGTTTGCGTCCGCGGGATCGTAAAAGGCGTTTTTCCCGCCGGCAAAAAGCGACATGTTGCAATGCATCCCGTTGCCGTTTTCGTCGCTCAGCGGTTTCGGCATGAAAGTGGCGTGCAGCCCGAACTTCTTCGCGATGGTCTTGACGACGAGCTTGAATGTGACGATGTTGTCGGCCGAGCGGAGCGCGTTGTCGTATTTGAAGTCTATTTCGTGCTGGCCCGGCGAATTTTCGTGGTGCGCGGCCTCCACCTTAAACCCCATTTCGGTCAGCGTCTTCACCATTTCGATCCTTGCCAGCTCGCCGTTGTCGATCGGGGCGAGGTCGAAGAAACCCGCGCGGTCGTGCGTCACCGTCGTAGGCATCCCCGCCTCGTCCGATAAAAACAGGAAAAATTCGCATTCGGGCCCGACCTGGAATTCGTAACCCATTTCCTCGGCCTGTGAAAGCGCCCTCCTCAGCACGCGCCGCGGGTCGCCCTCGAACGGGCTTCCGTCCGGTCGGTAGACGTCGCAGATCATGCGGGCGATCCTGTGCTCGGAAAACCAGGGAAGCACGGTGAAAGTCGACGGGTCGGGAAGCAGGTACATGTCCGACTCCTCGATCCGAACGAACCCCTCGATTGACGAACCGTCGAACATCAATCCGTCGTTTAAAACTTTTTCGAGCTCGCCCGCCGTTATCGCGACGTTTTTCATCGTCCCGAAGATGTCGACGAACTGCAGCCGCATGAACTCTATCTTCATATCGCCGACTAACCTTAGTATGTCGTCGCTTCCGTAACCGCCCATCGGCCGGCCCCCCTCGCTTTTGTATCATAAATATAGCAAAAAAAGCGGCGTAAAAAAAGCGGAGCCTTCGTGAGCGTGGTAAAATCGGTAACGGCAATTAATGTGCGGGATTTAACGCGAGTTCATACGCGGGGCTAAACGCGGAATTTAATTCGGGAGTTAACGCGGGGTCAAACGCGGGATTTTACGCGAAATTTTATTTGGAATTTATCGTACGATTAATCGCGGGGCATTGATGGATAAAGTCTTAATGACGGCGCGGCGCGAATACGCGGACGCCGCGGCGGCGGAGCTGCGGGCGGCCGACCCAGGGCTTGCGTCGATTAAAATGCTTGGCCCGTCGGAGCGTCTGCAAGGCGTCCCCGGCGGATATTATAATCTTGTTTCGTCGCTTAGGGCCGATCCGCTTTCGCGTGTTTTCGTAAGGCACATTTTTCCGGTCGAATTCGAAGGCGGAATTGAATCGTTCGACGCGGAAGCTTTTATTGGCGCGTTGGGAGCTAAATTCGCCGGCAAGCCGTTTTCCGTCCAAACCAGATGGGCGGAAGCGGGCGGAGCGTGCGAAAAGGCGCTTAAGCTGACCGCGCGTCTCGAGGATATGTTCGGCATTCGCGGATACGCAAGGGACGACAAAAACCCCGAATGGGCCGTCTCGCTGTACGCTAAGGGCGACTTTCTCTACGCCGGCGCTTCGATGTGCGCGGAAAATTTTTCACGCTGGAGCGGCGGCGAAATGCGCTTCAAAAGGGACGGCGGAATGCTCAGCCGCGCCGAATTCAAGCTGCTTGAGGCGTTTGAAACTTTTTCCATCCAAAAGCCCGATCCGATTATGCCGCGACCCCAAGCCCTCGATCTTGGCGCGTCGCCGGGCGGCTGGTCGCGGGTTTTGCTTTCGTTCGGTTACGGCGTAACCGCCGTCGACCCCTCCGAAATGGATCCGTCGCTATCAGGCCGACCCGGCTTCAGGCATATAAAGGCGGGCGCCGATCGGCTCGCGGAGGGGCTCGGGCCGTTTGACTTCGTTACGAACGATATGCGGACGGACATGTTCGAATCCTGCAGGCTCATGTTCGGTCTGCATAAAAAGGGACTGGTTTCGCCGGGCGGCAGTGCGCTCATGACGCTTAAACTAATGAGCGGGCAGAAGAAATCCCACGCGTTAAACGCGCTGAAGCTGCTCGGTCCGGGCTACGCCGTCGTCGGGGCAAGGCAGCTTTTCCACAACCGGGACGAAGTCACGGTTTATTTAAGGTGCGTATGAGGGGATTCGTAAAAAATTTCTCAAGAAGAATCTTAATAAACGTAAATATTTAAAGGAAGATAAAAAAAGCGTAATCACGTCCTATAGACAAATTAAAAGTTTTGGGAGATGTGTAGGCTCAATATCCTTCCGATTTCGCGAAGCGACGTTTTCGCACGCAAAAAGCTTGTATTCATGCGGGTTGTGGGCGGCAAAATAAGACAAATATTAAAATCGCGGTGTTTAAAAATGAAAATGTGAAGACATTACGGCAATATTTGCTCCGCCGAATATTTAGGTTGCATTTATCCTAATGATTTGGTATACCATGTTTGAAGGAGTTGTGATTTATGAATATCAACATTGAAAACATCGTTTCGATTTCTGAAGCTAATCAAAACTTTTCAAGGATTGCCCGTCTTGTCGATGAAAAGGGAACGGCCATTATTTTGAAAAATAACGCCCCGCGCTACGTCTTGTTGGACTACAGCCTTTTCCGTCAAAAATCTATCGCGGATGATATTGATGTAGACGCGGCGGCTTCGCGCATATTGAAAAAGCACATCAGGGCTTTTGAAGAATTGGCAAAATGATTACGCTCACCAATGAACAAGTAAAAAGGCTTCACAAAAAGCTGCTGGACGCAACGGGCGGCTTGGACGGCCTGCGGGACGAAGCCATGCTTGAATCAGCATTATCCGCTTCGTTCCAAACTTTTGATGGCTTGGAACTTTATCCATCAACGGCAGAAAAAATTTCCCGGATTGCGTATGGTCTTGTGCGCAATCATCCATTTGTAGACGGTAATAAACGTATCGGAACTTATGTGATGGCGGTGCTTTTAGAATTGAATTGCATAGAAGTCGATTTTACTGATGATGATGTTATCCGTATCGGTTTGGAATTGGCGTGCGAAAAAATGAACGATAAGCAATTGCTCGACTTGATTTTGGAACGCTCAAAATAATCCAACATAAAATGACAGGATATCTTCTCGTTTAATAGAATAAAATACGAATTATTTTTTATTGCAATCCGCTCGGTTTTAAAAGGAGCTTCAGTACGCGCGTTTGGTCGATATTGCGTTATAAATAAACCGCGTTTACCCTTCCATTTCGCTTCCCATCCCTGCTTCCGCCTATCCATCCGCTCCGCCCGCCCTTGCCCTTTCACCCAACCACCCGCCCGACTTGACGCGTACTAACCGAAAACATATAATCGTCCGGTTGATTTCGCGAAAACTGTTTTGAGTCGCGTTAATAAAACATTACGGTTCCGGGGGCGGAAATTGATGGATAAAAACAAAAGCAGATTGATTTTGGCGGGAATAATCGCCGCGACGGCGGGGCTGATCACGCTTAGCGCGCTGGGCGTCGGCAGCGGAAGGCTGCTTAGCGCGGCAAACATCAGGCAGGGGCTCGACCTTCAGGGGGGCGCGAGCATCCTGTTTGAGGCCGACGTCGACAACCCGTCGAACGAGGAGATGAACTCGGCGGTCAGCCTGCTAAGGCGCCGCTTGGACAGCAAGGGCTGGATGGAAGCCGACGCGGGCAGGCAGGGGACCAAGCAGATAAGGGTCGATATTCCCGGGGTCGACGACCCCGAGCTTGCGATGGACGAAATCGGCAAGACCGCGCAGCTTTTCTTCGCGGACGAGAACGGTGTGCTGCTTCTGACCGGCTCCGAAGTCTCGCGCGCCTGGCGCGGCACGAGCACGAACGACCGCGGACAGAGCGAAATCGTCGTCCATCTCGAGTTCAACAGCTACGGCGCGCAGCTTTTCGCGGATGCGACCAGGGAAAACATAGGAAAGCCGATCTATATACTGCTCGACGACGAAGTCATTAGCTACCCGACGGTCAACACCGTGATAAACGACGGGCGCTGCTTCATATCCGGCAACTTCAACGCGGAGACGGCAGAATACTTGGCGACGCTGATACGCGAGGGTTCGCTGCCGTTTCGGCTCAACGTGATAAGC
>WREB01000138.1 GCA_009779525.1 Defluviitaleaceae bacterium | reverse complement strand
TTATGGCGGTTTCTGATTACTACGGTAAAAAATAAGCGTCAGATAACTAGCATCGCGTCGCCGTAGCTGTAGAAACGGTATTTTTTCCCGATAGCCTCGCCGTAGGCGGAAAGCGCGCGCTCCCTTCCGGCGAACGCGCAAACCAGCATCAGAAGCGTCGACTCGGGAAGATGAAAATTGGTTATCAAACCGTCGACCGCCTTGAAAACGTAGCCCGGATATATAAATATTCCGGTCCTGCCTTCGCCGGGCGAAACGAATCCGTCTTCTCCGGCGACGCTTTCGAGGACGCGGCAGCTAGTCGTGCCGGCCGCGATTATCCTGCCCCCGTTTTTTTTCGATTGGTTGATCAAACGCGCCTGGTCTTCGTCGAGCTTATAATATTCCGAATGCATCCGGTGGTCTTCGATTTCCTCCGCCCTGACCGGCCTAAACGTCCCGATCCCGATGTGCAGCGTCAGCTTCGCGATATTGATCCCGTAATCCCTCAGGCCGCTTAGGTTTTCGTCCGTAAAATGAAGCCCCGCGGTCGGGGCCGCTACCGATCCCTCGTTATTTGCGTAGACGGTTTGATAGCGTTTTGCTTCCTCCGCGTCTTTCGGCCCGCGCTTGATATAGTGGGGCAGGGGCATTTCGCCGATTTCGCTTATGACATCCCTAAAAGCGCCCTCGCAGCCGAACGCCGCGATCCGTAGCCCGTCTTCGGTTAAGCCTTCGATCAAAGCCGTGAGCCGTCCCCCGCCAAATACTATTCTCTCGCCCGCAAGCGCCTTCCTTCCCGGTTTGCAAAGGATTTCCCAGCGTTCGCCGCAGCCCGTGAGCTTTTCGTGAAGCAAGACTTCGACATCGGAACCCGTCCTTTCCGAAACGCCGCGTAATCGGGCGGGAATCACCTTCGAATCGTTAAGCACGAGACAGTCGCCGGGCAATAAAAAAGAGGCGATTTCAAGAAATCGCCTGTGAGATATAGCGCCGCTCGTGCGGTTTAATACCATCATCCTCGAATCGGACCGCGAGCCGGACGGGCTTTGCGCGATCAAAGACGCGGGAAGTTCGAACGCAAATTCTTTTTTATTCAACCAACGGAGACCCCGGTATAGTAATGCTTTAGGATTTCGACGTAGCCGTAGCCGTTTCGGGCATACCCTTCCGCGCCTTTCTGGCTCAAGCCGACGCCGTGGCCCCAGCCCCGCCCGGAAAAGGTGACGCCGTCTCCCGCGACGGCAACGGGCTCCTCAAACAATTCGCCGTACGTGACTATGTAACGGCCGTCGAAAACGGTCAGGCCGTGAAGCAGGTAAATCGTGCCGTCATGCGAAAGGCCGTAAACGTAATTCGCCGATATCTCGAGCGTTTCGCTCCCGTCGGTGACGGAAACGCTCTCAAAGCCCGCCGAAACTTCCTCGCCTCCCAAAATCGTGAAGTTCCTGCTCTCGAGCGAACCTCCCGGCGATTTCTGGAAGAACGTGCGGATTTCTTCTTTTACCAGCGCTTTTTCGCCGCCGGTTCCGTAAACGGTAAGCTCCTGCACGCGCCCCGACGCGCTCTTTCTCGTGATCGAAACGCCCGTAGTTTCGCCTATTTCGGCGCCGTTTGCGGCAAGCAGCGAATCGATTTCGGCGAAGGAGAACGTCCGCGTCCATACCCTGGGTTCGACTTCGTACGGATCGTCGACGCTTCTTAAATAGGGAAGCGTTTCGACCCAAACGTTTTCCGAATCGTCCGTCGCGCCGCCGCTGCTCGAAAAATACGTCGAGTTTATGACTTTGCCGTCGTATGTCAAAAGCTGGCCCCTGGTGTCGTTGACGGCTTTGATCGCCGCTTCGTATATCCTGCTTCCCGATTGGCTCATGTGCGAGCAATTCGTCTGGTCGCACAAATCGGAAAAGTCGATTCCGTAGCGCCACATCAAGTAGGTTCGCGCCGCGACGGCCTGCGCCTTAAGCGCCTCCTCGTGAAAATCCCTCGACATCTCTATCGATACGATTTGGTAAAGGCACTGGCCAAGCGGAAGCGTCGAGCCGCGAGTCAAGCGCGGCGGGCTTACGGCGAGCGCAAAAACGAAAAGCAGATTTGCCAATAAAAATTTTTTTATCATTCGTCCCTCAGGTTAAACCATGCGTCAAGCCCCGGATACTCGGCGGCTTCGTCGAGCTCGTCCTCGATGCGAAGCAGCTGGTTGTATTTGGCGACCCTGTCGCTTCTCGCCGGAGCGCCCGTCTTTATCTGGCCCGCGTTCGCCGCGACGACTATGTCCGCGATCGTCGAATCCTCTGTTTCGCCTGAACGGTGCGATACGACCGCGGTCATGTTGTTTCGGTTCGCAAGCGTTATCGCGTTGAACGTTTCGGTAAGCGTGCCTATTTGGTTCACTTTTATCAAAACGGAATTGGCTACTCCCATGCCGATTCCCTTGCGAAGGCGCTCCGTGTTGGTAACGAACAAATCGTCGCCGACAAGCTGGATCCGTCCGCCGAGCCTGTCGGTCAAGAGCTTCCAACCTTCCCAGTCGTCCTCGGCCAAGCCGTCCTCGATCGATATGATCGGGTACTTTTCCGCAAGTTTTTCGTAAAGAGCGACCATATCGGCGGAGGTTCGGACCACCTCGCGCCCGAGCATCTTGCTTTCGCCCGGAAAATGGTACTTACCGTCCTTTTTGTTAAAAAGTTCTGTCGCGGCGACGTCCAACGCCACGCGCACGTCGGACCCGGGTTCGTATCCGGATTTTTTTACCGCTTCGAGTATCAAGTCGATGACTTCGTCGGGAGTCGCGAGATCCGGCGCGAAACCGCCCTCGTCTCCGATCGAGGTTGACAAGCCCTTCGCCTTCAAAATCTTTTTGAGGTTATGGTAGACTTCCGCGCACATCCTTAGCGCTTCCCTGAAATTAACGGCGCCGACCGGCATGATCATGAACTCCTGGAAATCGACCGTGTTGTCCGCGTGCCTGCCTCCGTTTAAGATGTTCATCATCGGCACGGGAAGCTGCTTCGCGTTGAAGCCGCCTAAGTAATTGTAAAGAGGGACGCGAAGCGCCTCTGCGGCCGCCCTCGCCACCGCTATCGAAACGCCTAAGATCGCGTTTGCCCCGAGCTTCGATTTATTAGGAGTCCCGTCCAAATCCACCATCTTGTTGTCGATGGCCACCTGGTCTTGCGCGTTCATTCCGCAGATTTCGTCCGCGATTATGTCGTTCACGTTCTCGACCGCCTTTTCGACGCCGCAGCCCATATAGCGCGGCCCGCCGTCGCGGAGTTCCGCCGCCTCGAACGCGCCGGTCGACGCGCCTGATGGCACCGCGGAGCGCCCGACATACTGCCTGTCCTGCTCGTCGCAAACGGTCACTTCCACCTCGACGGTTGGGTTTCCGCGCGAATCCAATATTTCGCGCGCGAAAACGTCGACTATCTCAATGAAGCATTTCAAACGAATCCCCCCTGATTATCTCGCTTCCTCGATCGCGACCGCGACCGCGACGCTCATCCCTACCATCGGGTTGTTGCCCGCGCCGATTAGGCCCATCATTTCGACGTGCGCGGGGACGCTAGAAGATCCCGCGAACTGCGCGTCGCCGTGCATCCGTCCCATCGAGTCGGTCAAGCCGTACGAAGCCGGACCGGCCGCCATGTTGTCCGGATGAAGCGTCCTTCCCGTTCCGCCGCCGGACGCCACCGAAAAATAGCTTCCGCCGTTTTCGTTTGTCCATTTTTTATACGTTCCCGCGACAAGGTGCTGGAAGCGGGTGGGGTTGGTCGAGTTGCCCGTTATCGAAACGTCGACTTTCTCGAGTTTCATGATCGCGACGCCTTCAAGCGCGTCGTTCGCCCCGTAGCAGCGTATCCTGGAACGTTCGCCGCTGGAAAAGGATTTTTCGCCGATCACCTTTATTTCCTCGCTCGCGAAGTCGAACTCCGTATTGACGTAAGTGAAGCCGTTTATCCGGCTGATTATGTACGCGGCGTCCTTGCCGAGCCCGTTTAGGATTATGCGAAGCGGTTCCTTCCTTACCTTGTTGGCGGAGCGCACGATGCCAATCGCGCCTTCGGCGGCGGCGAACGACTCGTGCCCGGCCAAAAACGCGAAGCATTTGGCTTCCTCGCTTAAAAGCATCGCGGCGAGGTTTCCGTGCCCTTCCCCGACTTTCCTGTTGGACGCGACGCTGCCGGGAATGCAAAACGCCTGAAGGCCCTCGCCAAGGCATTTCGCGGCTTCCGACGCCTTGCCGACGCCCCTTTTAATCGCTATGGCCGCGCCGAGCGTGTAGGCCCAAACGGCGTTGTCGAAGGCGATCGTCTGTATGCCCTTCACTATTTTTCCGACGTCGATCCCCTTGGCGTCGCAAATGGATTTGGCTTCGTCAAGCGATGCGATTCCATTTTTAGCCAGGCTTTTGTTTATTTCGCCGATCCTTCTGTTGTAGCCCTCAAACTGGATCATTTTCGCATCCCTCCTTATTAGTGCCGCGGGTCGACGTATTTGGCGGCTTCCTGATACCTTCCGTAGGTCCCTATGTTTTTTTCGTACGCGTCCTTCGGATCGGCGCCTTTTTTTATAGATTCGAGCATCGGGCCGAGGCTCAGGTATTTATATCCGATGACCTCGCCTCCCGCGTCCACCGCAAGGTCTACGACGTAGCCCTCGGTCATTTCCAAATAGCGGACGCCCTTCGCCCTGGTCCCGAACATGGTGCCAATTTGGCTTCTCAGCCCTTTTCCAAGGTCCTCGAGCGAGGCGCCGACCGGAAGGCCTCCCTCCGAAAACGCCGTCTGGGTGCGCCCGTAGGCGAATTGTTTGAATATTTCGCGCATCGCGACGTTAATCGCGTCGCAGACGAGATCGGTATTTAG
>WREB01000137.1 GCA_009779525.1 Defluviitaleaceae bacterium | reverse complement strand
TCGAGCGAAAGCGCGGCGTTTTGCAAATCCCTCTTGCCGAGGAAGCCGGAGCTGCTTTTTAGCGTGTGCGCGATCCTGTACGCCGTCTTGGTGTCGCCGTCCCTGAGCGAATTGACAATCCTTTCGTATGTGTCCCTGTTTTCCTTGACGAACGTTACGATCGACTTGCGCCGAAGCTCCGTCTCCTTTTCGGCGACGACCAGCCGGTTTTCGTTCGGAGCGGTCGCGGTGACCTTTTCCGGGGGCAGGTACCTCTGCACGATGCCCTGCAGTTCGCCAGCGTCGATCGGCTTCGATATGAAATCGTCGAAACCGTTTTCCAAAAACATGGCTCGCGCGCCGGAAATGGCGTTTGCCGTGAGCGCTATTATCAACAGCTCGCCGTACTTCCCGCCGAGGCTCCTTATTTCGCGCACCGTTTCGACGCCGTCCATTTCCGGCATCATGTGGTCCATGAAAACGATGTCGTATTCGTTTCGCTTGACAAGCTCGATCGCCTTCGCGCCCGAGTCCGCCAGCTCCGCCTTAATGTCCATGAGCCCGAGCAGCCCGCTCGCCACCTTAAGGTTAAATCCGTTGTCGTCCGTCACGAGTATTCGCGCGTCGGGCGCGCTGATCGTCTGCACCAGCTTGTTGGTCTCGATGTTGCGTATGTTGTCGGCGTTGCCCCGCACGATCGGGACCGTCAGCGTAAACGCCGCGCCGTGCCCGTACTCGCTCTCGACCGAAATGTCCCCGCCCATCATTTCGATGAAGGATTTGCAAATGGAAAGGCCGAGCCCCGTGCCGACGACGTCCCTGTTCTTGTTTTTGTCGACCTGCTCGAAGGCGTTGAATAGCTTAGGCAGGTCGTCCTTGTGTATGCCCGAGCCGGTATCCTCCACCTTAAAGACGAGCCGTCCGTCCGAAGTCGAGACCGAAAGCTTGACGTGCCCCTTTTCGGTGAATTTGACGGCGTTCCCGCAGATGTTTGTGAGCGCCTGCCTCAGCCTGATGTCGTCGCCAAGCAGGCATTCGGGTATGCTTCCCGAAGTCTCGTATATGAACTCAAGTCCCTTGTTGTGCGCGACGTGCGTGAACATGGAAACGATGTTGTCGGCGAACTGTTCGAAGATAAAGTCGACCGGGTTAAGCTCGAGCTTTCCGGCCTCTATCTTCGACATGTCCAGGATGTCGTTGATGATTCCAAGCAGCGCCTGCGCCGAAAACTTGATGTCGTCGACGTAGCCCACCTGGCGGTCCGTCAATTCTTCGTGGCCGAGTATTTCGGACATCCCGAGGATCGCGTTCATCGGCGTCCTGATTTCGTGCGACATGTTTGCGAGAAACGTCGTCTTCGCGTTGTTCGCGCTTAGCGCGGCTTCTTTTTCGGTTTCGAGGTCGTTTAGCAGGTTCTGCGTCTCGGTGATGTCCAAAAGCGCGCCGACGACGCGTATCGGGTTCCCTTCCTCGTCGCGTATTGTCAGTCCCGAAGCGCGGTAATATGTGTATTCGCCGCTTTTGCGTTGCAACTGGTATTCTATTTCGTATGGCGTTTTGCCGGTTTTATCCGTCAGGTGCCTCTCGAACGCGGCGAGCGTCTTTTCCTTGTCCCTTTCGTGCAGGCGGTCGCTCCAGCTGCTAAGCACGTTCGGGAAATCGTTTTCGTCCCTGTAACCTAACATTTCGCGAAATTCGTTCGACCATATGAAGACGTTGCTGGGGTTGACCGGATCCTCCCTGTCCACTTCCATTTCCCAAAGGCTGATTTTAGACGCCTTAAGCACCAGGTTTAGCTTGGCGAGCTGCAGGCTAGTCTCGGCCGCCTGCCGGTTGCGGTTTATGGCATTTACAAGCATCAGGCCCGCCGAAAACAGCAGGTTCAATTCGCTTTCGTTAAAGAAGCGCTCCTTTACGCAGTCGTCGACGCAAAAAACGCCCCAAAATTTATCATGGTAAAAAAGCGGGACGGTGACGGTGGAGGTAATCCCAAGCGGGCCTAGCAGGTCCTGGTCCTCTTTCGGAAGCGCGGTAAGCGGTCCGTTCACGCATTCGCCCCGCGCGAAAAGCTCCTTCCAGCGCTCGCTGTACGGCACGGCGGTCCCTATCGGTATGTCGGGGGCCTGCTTGCCGATTTCGGAAAGCCATTTATACTGCAACGCGAAATGGAGCGCGCCTCCGCGCATCTCGTTCGGCCAAATCTGCACGAAATCCACGCCGAGGCATTTTCCGATAAGCTCCATTCCCTTAAGCAGCGAATCCTCGAAATGGCCGTCGTTCGCGGCGGCCAAAAGCAGCACCGCGATTCGGTTGATCACATCGAGCAGGGTGTCGCGCTTGATGATGTCGTCGGTCATTTGGCGGTGTTCGCGCAAATCCCTGCTATAGCTTGCGATCAAATCTTGGCCGCGATAATCCACGCGGACGAGCGTGATTTCGACCGGGATCGGCTCGCCGTTTAACTGCCGCCGCATCCACTCGGTTTTTTTATAGCCCGTTTTAAACGTCTCGTCGATCAATTGTTTTTGCCTATCGTAAGACCTGCCGCCGTCCGGCTGGAATTCCGGCGTCAATTCGAAATACCGCCTTATGTATTCCTGCTTGCTCGTAAGGTTGAACATCTTGACGGCAGCCTGGTTGCAATCGATTATGTTAAGGTCCTTGTCCCAAAAATGCGCGGCGAACGGGGCCGAGTCAAGCATGAGTTGGATGCTCGAATAGTCGTGCGATTCGCTTTCAACCATTTGGTCGCTCCTTATCGATTGTTCGTCTAAGCTGCGTGATTAAACATTCTATCACAAACGGCCCGCGGCGGATATGAAAACAGAAGCGATTGGCATTTTCGCCAAGCGGCAAGCGATTGATCAAAAATAAAAATGTTAAGGATATAATTATTGCCCATTATCGAAACCGTTAAAACGAAAATTTATTTAAAAATCCTTACCGATTCGATTCAAAATAACCAAAACCCCATCTTACAATAGATAAATTTTTTCGTGATGCCGCGAAAAAAATGAAAAAGTATTTACTTTCAATGTGCCAAGAAATGAATCAACTAAATTTTTAAAAATGAGTCCGCCAAGGCGCTTCGTTCCAATATAAAACGCATATATAACTTGATCCTGTTTGTAATTCGGCGTTTGCATCCCTTTGAAATACAAGGCCAACGGTATCATGGCAAACATTAGCCGAATGCCTAAATTGCCGCGGCTTTTTTATCCCTCCGGTTTGACCGCCAAGTATTTTTTCATGACCGTCCCGGCTTCCATTTCCTTAACCGCGATAAACCCCAGCTTTTCGTACATGCGCGCGGGGCCCGTGAAATCCCAGTCGTCGCGCGTGTCGCGCTTGCGGGCGAAACCCTCGACCGCGGCATAGCCTTCCGCGGCGGCGTCGCTTACGACGCGTTCGAGCAGGGCGGATGCGATTCCTATTCCGCGGTATTCCGGGGCGATTTCGAAGCACACGACAAGCTTTTCGCGCTCCTCCGTAGGCTCGGGGCCGGGAATCCCGTACGCGTTTTCCTTAGGAAAATTGAGCTTGTCGTTGGCGTTGCACCAGCCGATCGATACGCCGTCCGCGTACGCAAGGTAGCCTCGCATCGCGCCGGTCGCAATCTGCCTCCTGACGGTTTCGCGCAGCGCGCGCATCATGTTATATTGCCCGCCGCCGAGCTCCTCTATTCTGTCCGCAACCTGTGTTTTATTTTCTTCCTTCGTCATCTGCCAGCCGTGGCAATAGCAGCCTCCCCACGGCGGGTTGTCGGTAAACGCGCGGAAGTTGAAGAAATCCAGGAAATCATCGGCGCGTTCGGGCGAAAGCGGCTTGACGACTATCTCGGCGGCAGCGCCGCGCTTTACTTTTGTTTCAAACCCGCGTCCGTAGCGAAGCAGCAGATAAGCTTCCAGATCGTTTTTGCAAGCGTCGTAATCCCCGCCGAATTCGCCGTGTGGCGAAGTCCCCTGTTTTTGGTAAACGACTCCTTCCAGAAAATTTTTGCGGAGGCTCTCTATCAGCGCATCTTTTCCGAATTCATGCGCGTAGCGTATGAACGCCTTGTTCGCCCTGTTATTAAGCATCGGATAATCCTTGCCGCACGGATAGTCGCGGCAGTCGTAGCAACCCTCGATTCCCCTTTGCCTCGCGCACTGCTTGATGATGCAGTCGTCGTTTTCAATTCCGCACGGATAGTCGCGGCAGTCGAAACAGCCCGCGACTTTTTTTTCGGCGGCGCAGCCGATCACGCTTGCGTCGTCCGCCTTTTTGTTGTATCCGCCGAGGCAGCCCGGACAGTCGGCGTAGCCCTCGAATTCGCAGAGGACGCACGCGATCCCGCAGTACGCGATACCCTTGCTCGCGTCAAATCCCATAAATTAACCCCCGATTATTTATTCAAGACGTTTACGGTAACCGGCGCAAAAATCTATCAACGCCGCCAAGTGCGTCAAACCGATTCGTTCCATTCGGCAATCAATTGCCCGACGCTTTGCTGGCGCATCGCGCGCTCGTCGCTTACCGCGCGGGCGGCGACGGCGTGGCTTGCCATTGAAAGCGGCCAGCTTGAAGCATTCCGATCTCCCGAAGTAAACAGGGCGAAGGCGGTAGCCCCCATCGTGTACACGTTGGTAATTTCGTCGAGCACTTCGTCTTTCGCGCACTCCTCCGGCGAAACGTACCTCGCCGAACCGACGATCCCCAATTTGTCCGCGTTAATAAACGGCGCCTTTTGATAGAGGTCGACGTCGCAGATTATAACGCGTTCGTTGGCGTAGTCATACAAAATGCTGCCGTCGTAGAAATCGAGCGCGACGTAGCCCCTCGACGCTACGTGCGCGTGAAACTCCATGATTTTTGCAAACGCCCGAAGCTTTTGCCCGACC
>WREB01000136.1 GCA_009779525.1 Defluviitaleaceae bacterium | reverse complement strand
ATTAACATCCAGCTCCCGGACGAAAAAAGCCGCCGCGTCGGACAATCCGTCGCGGCGGCAAGCCTGCCGAAGATTTAATTAGCGTTCGCCTTACTCGCTGCGTTCGTCCTCGCGTTTTTTTCTACGGGCGGGGCTTTTGACGAGCATGTAGATGCCCATCGCGACGACCACCACCGGAAGCCAGCGCCGCACCCCGAAGGGCAGCACCGCGAAGGCCGAGTTGATAAGCGAAAGCGCGACCAATAACACGACTAGGCCGATGATTACGTTTTTATTCCTTTTCACGAAGCGCAACACGTCGTCTATGTCGTCGCTCACCGCCTCGCCCGCGTTGATCTTCCTGCGTATGTGGAACGCGTCGAAGATGCAGGCAAGCACGTACACCGGGAACGATAGCCCGAACATCAGGCTGAGCGGCCAGTAGGAAAACTGCGCGGTCAGGTAGATCAGCAGGAAGAAACCCGAAAGCGCGGCGAGCCCCCTTTTGATCAACCCCTCGTACATATAGTTCACCCCGGGCGGCAAAAACGAGAACACCATCAGCAAAAACCCGCTGATGTGCCTTCCGTGCGCCGCGCGCGGCGCAACCGGCACGGCGTGCGGCGCGCCTGATTCGGCCGCTAGCTGCGAAAGGCACCTGCGGCAGAAGTTGCGCCCGTTAATTTCCACGACGCAGCCGTCGCAGAGCCATTCGCCGCATTGGTTGCATGTGTTCGTTCCGTTGACGTCGGGATGCGTCCTGCATTGCATTTTGTTTCCCCCTTGAGCGTTTTACCGCTTTGTATGAAACGATATACGCCCCGCTTTGGTCAAAAGTTTGCTCGGGCTACATCCGCTCGGGCGCCTCAATTCCTAAGAGCGCAAGCCCCGAGCGAAGCGCTGTTTTTACGGACTTCGTAAGCGCGAGCCTTGCCGCGCGCTCGCCTGGATCGTCGGAGAGGACGGTCCTCGAGTGGTAGAATTTATTGAACGCCTGCGAAATGGCTACAAGATGTCTTGAGACGATGAACGGTTCGTATTTTTCCGCCGCTTCCATTACGCTTTCGGGAAAGGAATAGAGCAGCCTCGCAATCTCGAACGCCTCGTCGTCGGTCAGATAGGCGCCGTCGAAGTCCGCGGCGCCGTCCGGCCCGCCCGCCCGGTCCGCCTTCTCGAGCACGCTGCAGGCCCTGGCGTGCGCGTACTGAACGTACGGGCCCGTTTCGCCGTCGAAGTTAAGCATCCTTTCCCACGAGAAAACGACGTCCTTTATCCTGCTGTTGTATAGTTTATTGAAGATGACCGCGCCGACGCCGACTTTTTCGGCGACTGCCTCCTTATTTTCGAGGCCCGGGTTCTTTTCGTTTATAATTTCCAACGTCTTCCCGACCGCTTCGTTTAAAAGCTCGTCCATCTTGATTACTTCGCCCCTGCGCGTCGACATCTTGCCCGTCTCGAAAATATAGAGACCGTACGGTATGTGCGCCATGTCCTTCGCCCAATCGTAGCCCATCAGCTCGATCACCTTCATCCACTGCGCGAAGTGAAGCACCTGCTCGTTCGCGGTTACGTAAAGGCTTTTATGGAAATCATACCTGGCGCGGCGGTCGAACGCCGACGCGATGTCGCGCGTCGGGTAAAGCGTGCCCCCGTCGCTCCGAAGGATAAGGCAAGGGGGCATCCCGTAATCCTCGAGGTCGACGATCATCGCGCCGTCGCTTTCCTTAAGCAGGCCCTTGCTTGAGAGCTCGTCGGCGACGGCACGCATCTTGTCGTTGTATTCGCTCTCGCCAAGCGTCACGTCGAACGTCACGTTAAGCTTTTTATATATCCTTTCGAACTCCTTCATGCTAAGTTCGTAAAACCAGCGCCAGAGCGAAAGCCCCTGCGTGTCGCCGTCTTGCATCCGCACGACCCAGGCGCGCGCCTCGTCTTCGAGCGCCTTGTCGGCGTCGGCTTCGGCGTGGAACCTGACGTAAAGCTTCGTCAGCCCGTCGAGTCCGTCGCGCTCGATCTCGTCTTTGTCGCCCCAGCGGAGGTACGCGGTTATCAGCTTCCCAAACTGAGTGCCCCAGTCTCCCAAAAAATTCATGCTGACCGTCTTGTAGCCAATGAACTTATAGATGTTGTTTATCGCGTTCCCTATCATCGTGGAGCCCAGATGGCCCACATGAAAATGCTTCGCTATGTTTGGGGACGAATACTCGACAAGCACGAGCCTTCCGCCGCCGGCGTCCGAACCGCCGAATCGGCTCCCTTCGGAAAGAACTTTCATTATCGTCCGCGAAGCGAAGTCGGCCCTGTCGAGAAAAACGTTCACGTAAGCGCCGGCGGGCATAATTTTATTTGCCCAATCCGGAAGCTTTTTTTCGCTCAACGATATCGCTAGCTCCGACGCGATTTGCGCCGGGGCTTTTTTCAATTGCTTCGCGTGCCTGAAGCACGGGTAGGCTAGGTGCCCGTGCGCCGCGTCCTGCGGGATCTCGACCGCGCGCGCGATGTCTCCCGGATCGCTTTCGGGAAGGCGGCTTGACAGCAACTTCGCGAATTCCGTTTTATAGTCCATCGAATTCCCCGTTCGGTTGGGTATAGCGTCAAATAATATACGCGACGCGGCGCTTATGCAACAACAGCACAGCAACAACAACAACAGCAGCCGCGTAAAATGAACCCCGGCGGGCCGCCTTATTGCGCCCCCAAGGCAAATATACGATAATGGGGCGTCCGTTTTTTTTATAAGAGGCCAATTATGAAAAGATTCATAAAAATTATTTTCGCCGTTATTATAGCCGTCGCCGCGTTAAACTATTTGACGTGCCTCAGGGCCGCGCGTTTTGTTAAAAAACTTCCGCGGGGCGCGGGGGGCGGGCGCGAAAAAATTTTTAAGTGGCGGCACGGCAACGTCAGCTACAGGGTTTTCGGAAAGGGCAGGCCGCTTTTGTTCGTACACGGGGCGGCGCCCGGGCAGTGCGCCCGCGATTGGGACGGCATCGCCAGGGCGGCCGCGAAGCGGAGGCGCGTCTACATAATCGACCTGCTTGGCTTCGGGTATTCCGATAAACCGAAGACGGACTATTCGGCTTACTTGTATTCGGTTTTGATTAAAGGCTTCATAAAAAGCGTCATAAAACGAAAAGCCTCCGTCGTCGCGTTTGGGCGCGGCGCCGCGTTCGTTTCGGCCGCGTGCGCGACCGAACCCGGGCTGTTCGAAGAACTGCTTTTCATAAACCCAGAGGGAAATAACCGCGCGCCGTCCGCCGCCAAACGGACGCTTAAGCTGGTTTACAAAATACCCGTAATGGGCACTTCCCTTTGGCTGTTGAACACCACGCGCGCCGCGTTTTTTTTGCGGGACGCAAAGAGTCGCGGCGCCGCCTGGGGCGAAACGAAGCTTCGCAGGGCGCTGGCCCGTTCGGGCGGGGACGCGGCGAGGTACTTGCAACGCGCCGAAGCCGCGGGGTTCCTTGACTACGACATCGACGGGTTCATAAGAGAAACGGCCGTCAAGTGCCGCGTCGTCAAAAGCCGCGGCCAAAGCTTGCGCGAGTTTGACGCGCGCGGATTCGTTTCGGACAACCGCGCGTTCTTCAAGCTTTAGGCGACGCGTTGCCTTCGCCATTCTCCGCGGCGATGGCCGCGATCATACTGGTTTGCTGCGCGGCGCTTTGGCTCCACGGCAGGCTGTTCAAAAAAGTAAGGAAAATAGACGACTTAAGGGAGCGGCTGGACGGATGCGTCCGTTCTTTTTTTGACGGCGTCGCCGACGGATCCGATCTCGATTTGGCGAAGCCGCCGGAGCCGGACGGCCTTTTTTCGCAAATCAACGTCTGCGTCCTGCACCGCGACGCCGAAACCGACGGGCTGCTCGCGGCGTATTCGGCGCTTAAAACGGAAGCCGTCATATCGCTCGCCGCCAGGTACGGGCTGTCCGCCAAGGTAGACGCGATTATTTCAATGGGCCGCGAATTCGACGAAGCCGTCAAGTCGTACAACGAAAAAATAGACAAGCCGGGCTGGGGATTGCTTGCGAAAATTTTTTCGCTCGGACGCGAAGTATTTTTTATGGAACATTTAAAATAAAAACACGTTAAGTAAATCAGGAAATAATTTACGGGAGGTCGTTCGATTGAATTGCGATGAAGCGCGCGGATTGTATTCGGCGCGGTACGACGGCGAATTGACGCCAAGCCAGCGCGACGGGTTCGACTCGCATTTGGTTATATGCCCCGGCTGCGCGGTCGATTACAAAAAATACCAGGCGCTGCTTAAGGACGTAAATTCGCTTCCATGCCCGAAGGCGCCGGATTATTTGCGCAATTCGGCGCTGCGGGCGGCGCAAAGCGGCGAAGTTAAACGGGTTAAGGAGGAAAAATCGGCCAAAGCGCCGGCCAAACTCCCCGGGCGCGAACGGTTCGCCTTCACCGGCGCTCCGCTAAAAAAAGCGGCGGTATTTTTAGCCGGCGCCGCGGCCAGCTTCGTGTGCCTAAGCCTGATCGTTTCGCTCGCGTCCGGAATACGCGGCGCGATGGCTGAAAACGCCGACGACGGCTTTGTCGGCTGGCAGTTCGAGCGGGAAATGCTTTTGACGGTCGAATCCAGGATCGCGTTCGCCTCGTATCCCGACACGACGGCGTTTCTCGCCGAGAGCTTTTACGAGCAAAGCTACAACATCAACGTCGAAGTTGATAACATCAAAGCCGCGGAGGCGTTGATAAACGGGTTGGACGGCTACAGCCTAAACGCCAACGCATGGTACGGGGACTACGGCGCAAACGCGGATTACCGCAGGCGCGTGACGATAGGCGACTACGCGCGCGCAAAGGAGGTTTTGCGAAACCTCGGCGCGGTCTCATACGAAACCGAATACGCAAACAAGCTGGCCGACGAGGTTT